>JAQVIB010000222.1 GCA_028695945.1 Lachnospiraceae bacterium | reverse complement strand
CCTTCTTCTTTTTTCATACCCTTGGCTTTTGCCCATCTTCGATTTCCATCTGGTATAATTCCAACGTGTCTTGGTATTCTCATTAGCATCACCCCTTTTTCTGTTTAAATCATTGCCGTTTTCACTGTGGACTATACAAAAAAAATAAGGCAAACCAATTTGGTCTGCCTTAAAGTTGTTGCTAATATTAAATTAAGTTCTTCAGTAATATGAACTATATAGTTTAATTACTCTTCAGTCTTTAGACAAAGTCAACACCTTGAGAGCGTCGCCTTGAAACACCCACAAGAGTATGGTCAACACTTTGCTACGCAAAGCTGTCCTGCGGACAGATGGCACTTCTTGCCATTGCACTGGTCAACACTTTGCTACGCAAAGCTGTCCTACGGACAGATGGCTCTTCTTGCCATTGCACTGGTCAACACTTTGCTACGCAAAGCTGTCCTACGGATAGATGGCACTTCTTTACCATTGCCTCCTTACCCATTCTAAAACCCCATAGTTATGGGGTTTTTGTGAAAGTTTTTGGTCTTGCTTTTTTCAAAAAGCGAGTGGGTTTGGGCAACGCCCAAGGTTTGTCTTTAGTCTAAGCATTTTATTTCTGTGGAAAATTAATTTCTGCCTGTGCTGCTGCAAGCCTTGCAATAGGTAAACGGTAAGGTGAGCATGATACATAGTCTAACCCAATCATATGGCAGAATTCAATTGAGGATGGGTCACCACCATGTTCACCACAAATACCAAGGTGAATGTCAGGTCTTTGTGCTCTTCCTTTTGCAACTGCCATCTTCATTAACTCTCCAACACCACTTCTGTCCAAATGAGCTGTAGGGTCGCCTTCGTAAATCTTTTTGTCTATGTAATCAGACAAAATTTTTCCAGCATCATCACGTGATAAACCATAAGTCATCTGTGTTAAGTCATTTGTTCCAAAAGAGAAGAACTCAGCTTCCTTTGCAACTTCGTCTGCTGTAAGACATGCACGTGGAATTTCAACCATAGTACCAACCAAATATTTAAGCTCAATTCCGCTTTCAGCAATAATTTTGTCAGCAGTTTCAACCACCAATGTTCTTACATATTTAAGCTCTTTTACATCTCCAATAAGAGGAATCATAATTTCAGGTAAAAGGTTATATCCTTTTTCCTTTTTAACCTTTATAGCCGCGTCAATTATTGCCTTTGCCTGCATAACAGCAATTTCAGGATACGTTACAGATAAACGGCAGCCACGGTGTCCCATCATAGGGTTAAGCTCATGCAATCCTTTTGCTTTAATTTTAAGTTCTTCCACTGTCTTTCCCATTTCTTTTGCTAAAACTTCAAATTCTTCATCAGTGTTAGGCAAAAACTCGTGAAGTGGTGGGTCTAAAAGACGAATTGTAACAGGTCTGTCACCCATTGCTTCATATATACCAATAAAGTCCTCCTCTTGGAAAGGACGAATTGCTTCAAGTGCCGCAACTCTTTCTTCAACATTGTCAGAAAGAATCATAATACGGAATTTAAGTATTCTGTTTTCCTCAAAGAACATATGCTCTGTACGTGTAAGACCAATACCCTCTGCACCAAAATTAACAGCATTTATTGCATCTTTTGGGGTATCTGCATTTGTTCTTATTTTAAGACGTCTCTTTTCATCAGCCCATGCCATAAACGTAGCAAAGTCGCCACTTATTTCAGGGTCAACTGTATGTATATCCTCTCCGTAAATATTTCCAGTTGTTCCGTCAAGAGAAATATAGTCTCCCTCTTTAAATGTTTTCCCACCAAGACTAAAAGTCTTTTCTTCCTCGTTCATTTTTATTTCTTCGCAGCCAGATACACAGCAACGACCCATACCACGGGCAACAACTGCCGCATGGCTTGTCATTCCGCCACGAACTGTAAGTATTCCCTGTGCTGCTGCCATTCCTTCAATATCTTCTGGTGAAGTTTCAAGACGAACAAGTACAGCTCTTTCCCCTCTGTCAGCAGCAGCTTTTGTGTCCTCTGCATTGAAGTATACCTTACCTGCACCAGCACCTGGTGAAGCTGGAAGACCTTTTCCAATAGGTGTAGCAACCTTAAGTGCATTTTGGTCAAAAGCAGGGTGCAAAATCTGGTCTAACTGCTTTGGCTCAACCTTAAGCAACGCCTCTTCTTCAGTAATAAGCCCTTCACGTACCATATCAACTGCAATTTTCAATGCTGCATTTGCAGTTCTTTTACCATTACGTGTCTGCAAAAAGTAAAGCTTGCCATTTTCGATAGTAAACTCCATATCCTGCATATCTTTATAATGTTGCTCTAATTTATGTGCTATTTCAGTAAATTCTTTGTAAACATGTGGCATATCATTCTCAAGGGTAGCAATTGGCTTAGGGGTACGCACACCTGCAACAACGTCCTCACCCTGTGCATTAATAAGATATTCGCCGTACATGGCATTTTCGCCGTTTGCCGCATTTCTTGTAAATGCAACGCCAGTACCGCTGGTATCGCCCATGTTACCGAATACCATCATCTGAACATTTACCGCTGTTCCCCAGCTGTATGGAATGTCATTCATCCTTCTGTAAACAAAAGCACGTGGATTATCCCAAGAATTAAAAACAGCCTTAACTGCTTCAAATAATTGTTCCTTAGGGTCCTGAGGGAATTCCTTGC
>JAQVIB010000221.1 GCA_028695945.1 Lachnospiraceae bacterium | reverse complement strand
CACTTTGATTTTGTTCATCAACTTTAACGGCAACTACCTTAGATGGACTTAATGCCGCAGCAATAAACTCTTTAGGGTCTTCGCTCCAATTAATAATGTCAATCTTTTCACCTTGAAGCTCGCTTACAATTACGTTTACCCTGTAACCATTTTGACCTACACAAGCACCTACTGGGTCAATGCTTGGGTCTTTGCTGTAAACGGCAATTTTAGTTCTTGAACCAGCTTCTCTAGCAATGCTCTTAATTTCTACAGTACCATCATGCACTTCAGGAACTTCCTGTTCAAAAAGACGCTTTACAAGCTCTGGATGAGTTCTTGATACATAAATCTGAGGTCCTTTTGTTGTTTGCTTAACTTCAACAATATATACTTTTATTCTATCACCAAAGGAATATTCTTCACCAGGAATCTGCTCATTTTGAGCAAGCACAGCATCTATTTTGCCAAGCTGAATTACAACATTTCTTTTTTCCATACGCTGCACAATTCCAGTTACAATATCCTTTTCCTTTGTGATGTATTGGTTGTAAAGAATTTCTCTCTCTGCTTCACGGAATTTCTGAACAACAACCTGTTTAGCTGTCTGTGCTGAAATTCTACCGAAATCTTTTGGAGTTACAACCTCGTTGTAAACGTCACCAATTTTAAATCTTTTGTTGATTGCAAGAGCATCTTCAAGAGAAATTTGAAGTGAATCATCCTCAACAGTTTCAACAACGTCCTTTTGAGCAAATACATCAACAGCACCAGTTTCCCTGTTAATTTCAACTTTAATATTTTGGGATGTTCCAAAGTTTTTTTTGCAGGCCGAAACAAGGGATGTTTCAATTGCTTCAAATATTATTTCTTCATCAATACCTTTTTCTTTTTTTATTTGTCTTAAAGCATCAATGAACTCCGCTTTATCCATTTTTATTACTCCTCCTCAAACGAATGTTTAAAACAAAACTGCAAGACGGATAGAAGCAATGTCCTTTCTCTCAAAAGACACTTCCTTTCCGTCGTCATCTATAATTGTAACAATAGTGCCTTCAAGACCTTTAAGATTTCCTTGAAATTCTTTCTGCTTGTCAATAGCTTTGTAAAGCTTAACGTCAACAACCTCACCTGCGAATTTTATAAAATCTGCATCTTTTTTCAAAGGTCTGTCAATACCAGGCGAACTAACCTCTAGTATATAAGCCTGTTCAATAGGATCCTTTTCGTCAATTACTTTTTCAATTGCCCTGCTTACAACCTCGCAATCGTCAATGGTAACACCACCATCTTTTTCGATGTAAATACGTAAATACCAGTTTTGACCTTCTTTTACAAATTCAACATAAGCAAGTTCAACCTTATTAGCCTCAATAATAGGGGCAAGTAATGCCTCAACCTTTTTTTCTGTGTTCTTTTCTTTTGCCATCTTTCCCACCTCGCAATACAAAATACAGTTTATTTTAGAGAAGCGTAGAATCAATATACGCCCACTTATAAACAAAAGAGTGGGTTCTGCACCCACTCTTCAACATAAACCTTATATTCAACATTACAATTATAACACCAGCATAGTGCATTTGCAAGCAATATCGGAATTATCTGTAAATAATTTCACTTCTTTTAGGCCCATTGGATACTATTGTAATAGGATAACCAATTTCTTTCTCAATAAACTCTACATAATTTCTTGCATTTTCAGGCAAATCTTCATACTTAGAAATACCTCTTATATCACACTTCCAACCAGGAAGAACTTTTAGTATAGGTTTTGCTTTTTCCAGTAAAGGTGTAACAGGAAATTCATTTGTTACAACGCCGTCAATTTCGTAACCAACACAAACAGGTATTTCATCAAGGTAGCTTAAAACGTCAATTGCAGTAAAAGCAACATCAGTTGTACCTTGAAGCATACAACCATAGCGTGTTGCCACACAGTCAAACCAACCCATTCTTCTTGGGCGACCTGTAGTAGCACCAAATTCACCAGCATCCCCACCACGAACACGTAACTCCTGTGCCTCATCACCAAAAATTTCACTTACGAAAGCACCACCGCCAACTGCAGAAGAATAAGCTTTTGCAACAGTATATATTTTTTCAAAAGCATATGGTGGTATGCCCGCACCAATAGTACCAAACCCTGCTAAAGTTGAAGAAGAAGTTGTCATTGGGAAAATGCCGTGGTCCGGGTCTTTTAATGCACCCAACTGACATTCAAGAAGAATATTTTTACCTTCTTTAACAGCTTTGTTAAGATATTCTGCTGTATTAACAACGTAAGGTGCAACTAACTCTTTATAACCAATAACTTCATCAAAAACAGCTTTGGCGTCAAGAAGAGGCTTATGGTATAAATGCTCTAAAAGCACATTTTTAATTTCACATGCCGCCTCAATACGTTCCTTTAAAACATCTTCATGGAAGAGGTCACAAATTTGGATACCAGTTTTTGCATATTTGTCTGAATAAAAAGGTGCAATACCAGACTTTGTTGAACCAAATTGCTTGTCGCTAAGACGAGCTTCTTCGTAAGTATCAAAAACTATATGGTATGGCATAAGAAGTTGAACTCTATCTGAAATTAAGATTTTTGGATTATCAAGCCCATTTTCTTTAAGATATTCCATTTCCTTTACAAAGAATGGTACATTAAATGCAACACCCGTGCC
>JAQVIB010000040.1 GCA_028695945.1 Lachnospiraceae bacterium | reverse complement strand
TGAGGACGATGCTCGTCTTGGAAGAGAAAATGGTCTGCCTTTCCGTCAGTATGTAGACAGCCAAGGTCTTTTTACAGCAGAGGTTACACCTTGGGTTGGAACATTTGTTAAAGACGGCGACAAGCTTGTGTTTGATTACTTAAAGGGAAAAGGTTCTCTTTTTGCGGCACTTCCTTTTGAACATAGCTACCCATTCTGTTGGAGATGTGATACACCACTTATTTACTATGCACGTGACACATGGTTCATTGAAATGACAAAGGTTCGTGACCAACTTGTTGCAAACAACAGAACTATCAATTGGTATCCTGATAATATTAAAGAGGGTCGTTTTGGAAACTTCCTTGAAAACGTTATTGACTGGGGCCTTAGCCGTGAGCGTTACTGGGGTACGCCACTTCCTGTTTGGGAATGTGAATGTGGACATCGCCACGTAATTGGCGGTATTGAAGAATTGAAATCTATGAGCGATGACTGCCCAGACGAAATTGAACTTCACAAACCATTTATTGACAAAGTACACATTAAATGCCCACAGTGCGGTAAGCAAATGACAAGGGTTTCAGAAGTTATTGACTGTTGGTTCGATTCTGGGGCAATGCCTTTTGCACAATGGCACTACCCATTTGAAAATAAAGAGCTTTTTGAGTCTCGTTTCCCAGCGGATTTCATTACAGAAGCTATTGACCAAACAAGAGGTTGGTTCTATTCTCAGTTAGCTATTTCAACCTTGCTTTTTGAGCAAAGTGACTTTAAAAACTGTATTGTAATGGGTCACGTTTTAGATAAAAATGGTATTAAGATGAGCAAGCACAAGGGCAATGTTGTAGACCCTTGGGATGTTATGAATAATCAAGGTGCTGATGCAATTCGCTGGGACTTCTATGTAAATAGTGCACCATGGCTTCCATGCCGTTTTGACGGAGAAGCAGTTAGCGAACAGCAGAGAAAATTCATGGGTACACTTTGGAATACTTATGCTTTCTATGTACTTTACGCAGAAATTGACCAGTTTGACCCAACAAAATATGAGCTTGAATATGATAAGCTTGCACCAATGGACAAATGGATTTTATCCAAGTTGAATACACTTGTTAAGAGTGTGGACACAGGGCTTGAAACCTACAAAATTACAGAGCCAGCAAGGGCTATGCAAGAATTTGTGGATGAACTTAGTAACTGGTATGTAAGAAGAAGTCGTGAGCGTTTCTGGGGCAAGGATATGCCACAGGATAAGATTAATGCATACATGACACTTTACACAGTGCTTGTAACCATGAGCAAGCTTGCTGCACCTTTTGTACCTTATATTGTTGAAAGCATTTACGCAAATCTTGTTAAAAACTTTGATAAGGATGCACCAGAAAGCGTTCATTTAACAGATTATCCTGTTGCAAACGAGGCTTGGATTGATAAAGACCTTGAGGCAAACATGGATATGGTTCTTCAAATTGTTGTTAAGGGACGTGCGGCAAGAAACACAGCAAATATCAAAAATCGTCAGCCAATTGGTACAATGTATGTGAAGGCAGAGCAGGAATTGCCTGAAATGTTTGTGGAAACAATTGCCGATGAGCTTAACATTAAAAATGTTGTATTTACACAGGATACAGACAATTTTACAGGCTATAACCTTAAACCACAGCTTAGAACATTAGGTCCAAAATATGGTAAGCTTGTGCCAAAAATTGGTCAGTACCTTGCACAGTGCGATGGAAGTGCATATGTTGCTGAATTTAAGGCTGGAAATACAGTTACATTTGATGTTGAAGGAACGGAAGTTACTTTGGCTGAAAGTGATGTACTTGTTGAAACAACTGAAAAAGCAGGTTTTGTAACAGAGAGTGACTTAAAAGTAACAGTTGTGCTTGATACTAACCTTACAGAAGAACTTATTGAAGAAGGCTTTGTGCGTGAAATTGTAAGCAAAATTCAAACAATGCGTAAAGAAGCAAACTTCCAGGTTACAGACAGAATTAAGGTTTATGTAATGGGTAACACAAAGGTTTCAGATGTTGCAGCACGCAATGCGGATATGATTAAAAGCGATGTGCTTGCAGATGATATGATTTTTGAGAAAACAGAAGGCTATACAAAGGAATGGAATATTAATGGTGAAAAAGTAACACTTTCTGTACAGAAATAGTTTTGAAAAGGGCTTCGTGGATTATATTTCACGAAGCCCTTTTTGGTAAAATGAACATATTATTCTCTTGTTTTAGGGCGTTTGCAACAAAAACAGTAGTATGTTAAACACAAATCTACAAAAAACAATATATTAATACCAAAAACTTCGGTAGAATATAGTATATATTTTATTTTGGCAGTAATGTATAATATGTACAGGTTTGCATGGTACATATTTAATGTATAGGCAACTTGTTTTTTTGTTAAGCTATTAAAACATTCAATTTTCAAGGGGGATAAAGAAAATGAAGAAGAAAATCACAGTACCAGAGATTATGGCAACAAAAAACAGCGATAAAAAGGTATCTATGGTAGCTTGCTACGATTTTATGTCAGCTACACTTGTTAATTTAAGTAAAGTAGATATGATACTTGTTGGTGATTCACTTGGCATGAACATGCTTGGTATGAACGGAACAGTAGGTGTTACAGTTGACGATATGATTTACCACATAAAAAATGTAGTTAAAGGTGCTCCTGAAACTTTTGTAGTTGGAGACATGCCATTTGGTGCTTACAACGGCAATATAGATAAAGCTGTAGAAAATGCAACAAGAGTTTTTGCTGAAGGCGGTTGTGACTGTGTTAAGATGGAAGGCGGAATGAACACTGTCCCTTACATTGAGGCTGTTGTTAAAGCAGGCATTCCTGTTATGGGTCACATTGGTTTAACACCACAAACATCAGCAATGATGGGTGGTTTCAAAGTTCAGGGTAAGAGTAATGAAGCTGCTTTACACCTTCTTGAAACTGCAAAGGCTGTTGAAGCTGCTGGTGCTTTTCTTATCAACCTTGAAGGTATGCCTTCTGGAGTGGCTAAAAAAATTACAGAGACACTTAAAATACCTACAATGGGTATTGGTGCAGGGCCTCACTGTGATTCACAAGACCTTGTATGGCCAGATATTATGGGCATTAATGACTGGGTACCTAAGTTTGCTAAAAAGTATGCAGACCTTAGAACAGTTATTGTAGACGCTCTTGACACATTTGCTGATGAAGTAAATACAGGTGCTTTCCCAACACCTGAGTATTCATACAACACAAAGGTTGAAGGTTTCGACGAAGATTAATATAAATACTAATTATAATAAATATTAAAAACGCTTTCCGTTGGATTTATTTCAACAGAAAGCGTTTTATGTTTAAGGTAAATTAATTTTCTAAAGAATGGATAAACAGCCCACTTCTAAGCTTTGGTTCAAACCATGTAGATTTTGGCGGCATTATAAGGTTAGAATCTGCAACATTCATAAGTTCCTCCATGGATGTAGGGTACATTGAAAAAGCAACTGCCATTTCACCTGTGTCTACTCTTCGCTCAAGCTCGCTTAAACCACGAATTCCACCTATAAAATCTATACGCTTGTCTGTACGTACATCTTTTATGCCTAAAATAGGTATAAGCAGATTTTCCTGTAAAATTGATACATCAAGACTGCCAACTGGGTCGTGCGGAACTTTATCAGGGTCAGCATTCAAAGTATACCATTTCCCTTTTAGGTACATTCCAAACTGATGTGGCATTTTAGGTTTAAAGCTACCACCGCCAGTGTAAGGCATAATATAAAAATACTTTGAAAGCTTTTCAATAAATTCATCCGCTGTAAGACCATTAAGGTCGGTTACAACACGATTATAGTCAAATATATTAAGCTGGCTTTCAGGGAAAAGCACCGAAAGGTAATAGTTAAATTCCTCGTTACCAGTGTAATTGGGGTTCTCTTTACGACGTTTAAGACCTACCTTTACAGCAGATGCATTTCTATGGTGTCCGTCTGCAATATAAAAGTTTGCAACACCTTTAAAAATTGTTTTAAGTGTAGAAATAACATTTGTGTCGTCAATAACCCACACTGAATGACCAACGCCGTCAGATGAAACAAACTCGTAAACTGGTTGGTTATTAGCCACCCATCGGGTTATTATTTCATCAGCATTCTTTTCATTTTTATATGCAAGAAAAATTGGTCCAGTGTTAGCATTGCAATAGTCTACGTGGTTAATTCTGTCCTGCTCTTTATCTTCACGTGTAAGTTCATGCTTTTTAATTGTACCATCTATATATTCATCTATGGAGGTGCAGGCAACAAGACCTGTTTGGCTATGACCATTCATTGTAAGGCGATAGATATAAAGGCATGAATTTTCGTCTGCCACAAGCACTTTATCTTTAATTAATGAATTAAGGTTTTGGGCAGCCTTTTGGTATACAACAGTGCTGTAGTGGTCTGTTTCAATGGGAAGGTCAATTTCAGCCCTGTCTACATGCAAAAATGATAATGGGTTGCCTTCAACCATTTGTCTAGCTTCTTCACTGCTCATAACATCGTAAGGCAGTGCGGCTACATCTTTTGCAGTTTCAGCAGTTGGGCGTATTGCCTTAAACTCTTTTATTGTTGCCATAAGTACACCTCTTTTTATTTTTCTCTAACTATTCTTGCCCTTACAACGCCTTGTAGTTTTTTAAGACCATCAATAAGGATGTCATTTTTACCGCAAAGTGAATCAATGTCTATTATAGTATATGCCCAACCACCTTTGGATTTATTAAGCATATTGTCAATGTTTAAGTTCTCTTTTGCAAAAATTGCTGTTATTGAACCTACCATGTTTGGTACATTTTTGTGTGCAATTGTTACCCTTGCTTTACCTGTGTAAAGAGATTCACAGTTAGGGAAGTTAACTGAATTTTTAATTGTTCCATATTTAAGGAAGGCTTTCAGTTCAATGGCTCCCATTTCTGCACAGTTTTCTTCAGATTCTGGAGTGGAAGCACCCAAGTGAGGAATTGCCAACACGTTATCAAGGTTTAATACCTCTTCACCAGGGAAGTCGGTTATGTATTTATCTAATATTCCGTTATCAAGTGCCTTTTTAAGTGCAGCTGTTTCAACAAGACCGCCACGTGCAAAGTTAAGAAGGCGAGCACCACTTTTCATAATACCGAATAGTTCGTCGTTAAACATATTTTTTGTACTGTCGTTAAGTGGAACATGTAATGTAACATAATCTCACTGAGCAACGATTTGGGCAACGCTGTCGGCAAGTTCTACATCACTTGAAATACTCCAAGCTGAATAAACTGAAAGATAAGGGTCATAACCCATAACCTCCATGCCAAGGGATACAGCAGCGTTTGCAACCATAACGCCAATAGCACCAAGACCAATTACGCCAAGCTTTTTACCTTTAATTTCAGGGCCAGCAAACTGACTTTTTCCACTTTCAACAAGTTTGTCAATATGGTCTTTACCTTTAAGGCTTTTAGACCATTCAATACCTTCAACAATTTTTCTTGATGAAATAAGGATACCTGTAAGAACAAGTTCTTTAACGGCATTTGCATTTGCACCAGGTGTGTTAAATACAACAATACCTTTTTCAGCACATTTATCCACAGGAATATTGTTTGTACCAGCACCAGCACGGGCAATTGCTAAAAGTGTATCAGGTATTTCATAGGAGTGCATGTCGGCACTTCTAACCATAATACCATCTGGACTTTCCATTTTGTCTGCAATTACAAAGTCTTTTTCCGGAAGCTTAACAAGACCTTTTTCTGAAATTGAATTAAGTGTTAATATATTATACATTTTAATTTTCTCTCCTTATTTGTTTTCAAGTTCAAATTTACCCATAAATTCAACAAGTGCCTTAACGCCTTCAACAGGCATAGCATTATAAATTGATGCACGCATACCGCCAACAGTGCGGTGCCCCTTTAAGTTAACAAAACCTTTTGATGATGCTTCTTTAATGAACTTTGCATTAAGCTCTTCTGTTGGAAGGATGAAAGGTGCGTTCATAAGAGAACGGTCTTTTTTAACAACAGTTCCATTAAATAATTTGCTGTTATCAAGGAAATCATAAAGAATTCCCGCTTTTTCCTCGTTTATTTTCTGCATTGCATCAATACCACCAATTGCTTTAACCCATTCAAATACAAGGCCAGCAAAGTAAATTGAATAAGTAGGTGGTGTGTTATAAAGTGATTTTTCTTTTGCGTGAATATCGTATTTAAGCATTGTTGGGGTAATATCCATTGAATTACCCATAAGGTCGTTACGCACAATGGCAATTGTTAAGCCAGCAGGGCCAAGGTTTTTTTGTGCACCTGCAAAAACAAGACCAAATTTTGAAATATCGTAACGCTCTGCAAGAATGTTTGAACTCATGTCGCCAACAATAGGCACACCATTTGTGTTTGGAATTATGCCGTTTGGAATATGTGTACCGTAAATTGTGTTGTTAAGTGTCATGTAAAAATAGTCTGCTTCTTTATCAAACTTGGCTGGGTCAAGGTCTGGAATGTAGTTAAAAATAGCATCTTCAGATGAAGCAACAACATTTACCTTGCCATATTTTTTAGCTTCTTCAATTGCTTTTTTGCTCCACTGACCAGTTTTAACATAATCTGCTTTGTTATTTTTGTTCATAAGGTTAAGTGGAATCATTGCAAACTGTGTACTTCCTCCGCCCTGAAGGAACAAAATGCTGTAGTTATCTGGTACTGCCATTAATTCTCTTAACGTTGTTTCTGCACCGAAAATAATGTCTTCATATGCTTTAGAGCGATGGCTCATCTCCATAACCGACATACCGCTTGTACCGTAAGATACAAATTCCTTTTGTGCCTTTTCAAGAACTTCTAATGGCAACATAGATGGGCCTGCTGAAAAATTAAATACTCTGTTCATATATTTTCCTCCTTGTAATAGATACCAAATTAATATTTTGTATAAAAAAAGGCTCTCGTCCCTATAGATATATTAGGGACGAGAGCCGTATATTCTTCTCCCGTGGTGCCACCCGAATTGACTTGAATACTAAAAGTATTCGCATCCTCTCTTTCCTGCTGTAAAGGGCAGCCCCTTCCGATTTATCATCGGCAACTACAAAAGTGGAACGCCTAGTTTACTAATCGGTTTACACCAACCACCGACTCTCTGGATAGCTTAAATAGGTTTAGCTTTTGTCACTGTTATTTTACCGTGTACAATTGTCTTTTTTGAAGATAGTGACCATTATAACACACGAAAATAATTTTGCAATAGGAAATTTAAAAAAAATCAAAAAAATATTTAATCAGTAATAATTGGGTGTTTAAAAATCAATGTTTTTTTGAATAATAACCTTGTAGTTTATAGTTGTGTTAAAGGTGTATTTTTATGGAAAGGGATGAATAATATGAACAAATTTGCTAGAGGTATACTCATAGGTTCTGTTTTAGGAATGGTTGGTTTGGAATTTACTATGCACAATTCCACTGCTAAAAGAAAACTAATGAAAAATGGGAAAAAAGCAATTAACAAAGCTGAAAATATGATGGAGGATTTATCTGGAGATATTTGGTAAAAAATTAAACGGTTGGCATGTATATATCATTTTTGATAGTTGCATGCCAACTATTTTTTATACTAAATATTCTGTTTTATATATGAAAATACATCATATTGTGTTAATATTAGTAAAGGTAACTATAATTTACCTATAAATTTACTAAATTTTGCACAGGAGGGCTTAACATGAAAAAAATAATATCAGTCTTATTGTCAGCGGTGATTGCAGTCAGTTCTACAACAGTCAGCATGGCAGCAGTTAAATTTTCGGATATCAATAATGTACCATGGGAAGGTGCAAAAAACTACATGGTAAAGGTTGCAGAGCTAGGTCTTATGGTGGGACAAGAAAATGGAAATGGCACAAGCCTATTTAGGGCTAAGGATAAAGTTACATACTGTGAAACAGTTCAGCTCGCTTATAATATACTTAAAAATGAGGGAAAGGCAGAAGTTTCACAGGAAACTAAAGCTAAATGGAAAAGCGTAATGAGCGGTTATAAAATACCTGAATGGGCACATGAAGCTGTAAGTTATGCATTAGAAAATCAGATTATTTCTATAACAGATTTATCAGGGTTTATGACCACAAAAGGTGCAAACAACAATGCAACCCGTGAGGATGTTGCTGTTATTTTCGGTAGGGCATTAAGTGCAGAATACGATATTAAGAACAACCCAGTGCTGACATTTGCAGACAAAGATAAAATACTTTCTTCTTCGGTACCATATGTAAATCTTTTGTCAGAGTTAAATATTCTTGTAGGGGATGATGATAAAAATTTTAATCCGAAAAACCTTATAAACAGGGCAGAAATGGCAGTTGTTACAACAAAAACGTATTCTGTTGTTTCAGGGGAAAAAATAAATACTGATGTGACTAGTGTTACAGGAACAATAAATTATATGACCAGTGAAAAAATAATCGTAAATCTTGAAAAAGGTGGAACGGAAGTTTACCCTTTAGCTAAAAATGCCAATATCTTATTAAATAATAAAGCAGTTGCTATTAATAACATTACAAAAACTATTGATAATGGTATTACTGTTAATGTGGTTTTAAAGTTCTCTAATGGTACAGTAACAGAAGTTTTAGCAGAAGGCCTTGAAAACACGGTACAAGGGACAATAACGAAAATTTCTTCAAGAGAGGTTACAATTAAACGCACAAAAGGGTCTACCAAAAGTTATAGTTTTGCAAATAACATATTAGTAAAGTACGACGGTGAAAATTCAAGAATAAGTCGAATTATAGATGCTTTTGATGATTCTACAGAGTTGTATGTTACAGCTAAACTAGATGAATACAGCGACATAGATGAGATGATTGTTAATGTATCTCAGCTTGGTGGCAGCGTTAAAGGATTTTTGAAAAAAGTTACAGATGACAAAATTGTAGTTGCAATTTCAGATACAGACTCAGAAACCTATTACATAGATACAGAACCTATAGTTACATACCAAGGTGATGAAATAACCTACAGTAAGCTTGTAAGCAAGTTTGAAAGCGGAACTGCATTTACAGCAACAGTTTACCTTAACAGCAGTAAAACAGTATCAAAAATAGAGGCAAAGATGGAAGATAATGATACAGGTGTTGTTACTAATCTTACAGACACATACATTACCATATTTACAAGTGCAGGTGTTAGCAGGAAATGTCTTTTAAGCAAGGATGTTGACATTAAATTTTATGGTGGATCAACAGAAAGTGTGTCATACCTTAAGTCCGTTTATGAAACAGGCAAAACAGAAGTAACGCTTACTTTTAACAGAAAGGATGAGGTTATTAAGGTTTTAGTCGACTTGGACCAGAAAAAATATAACAGAATAAGTGGCGAAATTGAACAAATGGATAAAGACAGCATGAAGGTTGGGAAAAAAACAGTTTATTCATCTGAGAACACAGTGGTTAATATTGATGAAAGCGAGTCTACATGGGCAACACTTTATAATGCGCTGCAAAGCGGAGAAAGTTATGATGTTAAAGTTACATTTGCTGATGATATTGCAAGAAATGTAGTGGCAGAGCTTACAGGTGCAGAAGGAAAGGTGCAGGATATTAAATATGGTGAAATTACTTTAAACACAAATACAGGAATAAAGACTTACGAGCTTGCCAAGGATGAAGATTTGAAAATACGTATTGATGGAGGAAAAACTTCTTACGATTTTAGAGAATTTTATTCATTATGGTATGGAAGTAAAAATAATTATTCGGTTATACTTACAATTGATAAAGGAGTAGTTGTTAGAATTAATGCTACAACTTTATAAAGCATTTACTAGCGGGCTTTTTGCCCGCTGCTTTAAATTTATGTTGATAAAATAACGTAAAAAAATTATAATAGTGAAGATAAAGAATTTGAATAAGAGAGGTATTGATTTTATGAGATATGAAGGTGTTGTGTACAGACCGCCAAGTGAGGCAGGCAGTTTAATTATTCAGCTTACAATTGGGTGTGCAAGAAATACATGTACATTTTGTGCAATGTTTAAAGACAAAAAATTCAGGATACGTGACCTTGAAGAGGTTGTTGAAGACCTTCTTATGGCAAGAAAATATTATAGCCATGTTGCTGTGAAGAGAATTTTTTTGGCTGACGGAGATGCACTTATTGTAAAAACAAAGGATTTACTATATATTTTAGAAAAAATTAAGGAAATATTTCCCGAAATCGAAAGAATTTCAGCTTATGGTACACCAGCAGACGTTAATTTAAAAAGCGATGAAGAACTTGCAATGCTTAAGTCTGCTGGGTTAGATATGATTTATATGGGTGCTGAAAGCGGTGATGATACAGTGCTTAAAGATGTTAAAAAAGGTGTTACATCCGCAGAGATTATTGAAGCGGGAATTAAGCTTAAAAAAGCAAAAATGGTTGTTTCTATTACGCTTATTTCTGGTCTTGGTGGTAAGAAAAGAGTAAAGGAGCATGCAATAAATTCTGCAAAGGTTATAAGTGCAATAAAGCCGGAATATGTTGGGTTTTTAACCCTTATGGTAGAACCGGGAACTGAACTTTATACACAGCACAGGGCGGGAGAATTTGAACTTTTGGGGCCTTATGAAATTTTACAGGAAATGCGATTGTTTATAGAAAATGTAGATGCTGAAGGTACTGTATTCAGGTCTAATCACGCATCTAACTATATTTCACTTAAGGGAACTTTTAACAGAGATAATGCACTTATGCTTAAGCAAATTCAGCAGGCAGAAAAGGATGGAGTGTTTAAGCCAGAAATGTATAGAGGTATTTAAGCACAGGGTGAGGACATGGCAGTAATAGGCAGTGTTTCGATAATTGTAATTTTTTTATGCCTTTTGGCAAGTATAATAACGGGCAGAAAACAGTGGCTTATAATTTGGCTATGGTGCATACCCACAATTGGGATGGCGTATTTTGTGCCCTCAAACATTGAGATAAATGGTCTTATTGTTATAATAAGTGCAGTAATGATAATAACTATAGCATACTCTCTTTGGGGAATAAGGGCTTGGCATATAAAGGGACGAAAAAAAATGTATGTTATTTGGGCAGTTTTATTTGCAATAAATTATGCGGTTATCGAATATTATTTTTATCAATGCATTAGCCTTGGATATATTAATTTTTTAAATATAAATACAGATATACCATTTATTGCTTTAGCAACAGTATTAATAAGCACCTATGTTGCTGCAATTATGTGTGGATTTACAATTACTGCAATAGATAAGTATTTTTCAAAAAAAGAAACCTTTATACTGATACAGTGCCGCCCTTTTTCAAGAGATAGACATAGAGGAATG
>JAQVIB010000220.1 GCA_028695945.1 Lachnospiraceae bacterium | reverse complement strand
AAGCCATGTTTTGCAAAATTACTTATCTCATACTGATTATAACCTTTGTCTTCCAACATTTCCTTGGCTAAATAGTACATTTCCCTATCTAACACATCATCTGTAACCTTAATCATTCCCTTTTCATACATTTCCTTAAAAGGCGTACCTTCTTCTATAATCAGGCTGTAAGCTGAAATATGTTCAGGGCTAAGACGCATAATCTTTTCCAAAGTTTCTTCCCAATTTGAAAGTGTTTGATTAGGAAGAGAAAACATAAGGTCACAGCTTATGTTTTTAAACCCTACATCTCGAGCTTCATTAAAATTGCGTACAAAGGTTTCATTGTCATGTATTCGCCCAAGACTTGTTAGCAAAGAGTTTTGCCACGCTTGAACACCAAAGCTTAGACGGTTTATGCACATGCTTTTAAGTTCCTTAAAAATCTGTGAATTTACTGTACCTGGGTTAGCCTCAATTGTTAACTCTGCATCATTTATTACATTATATTTGTTTAAAATTGTATCCAATACTCTGCCCAATTGCTTAGGAGGCAAAACCGTTGGTGTTCCACCGCCTAAAAAAATAGTTGAAATTTCATATTCACTATATTTATATGAATTTTCACTTATTTCGGATACAAGGCTGTTTACGTAATCCTCATAAATATTTTCACAGCCAGCAAATGACGGAAAATCACAATATAGGCATTTCTTTTTGCAAAAAGGAATATGGACGTATATACTTAACTGCTTCAATTCCATCTCTCCTTTATTCTACCAATGTTATTCTTCCTCCAGCTTTAATACGCTCATAAATGCTGCCTGTGGAACTTCTACGTTACCCACCTGACGCATGCGTTTCTTGCCCTCTTTCTGTTTTTCCAAAAGCTTTCTCTTACGGCTGATGTCACCACCATAGCATTTTGCAAGTACATCTTTACGCATAGCACTAACTGTACTTCTTGCAACAATTTTACTACCTATGCTAGCCTGTATAGGTATTTCAAACAAATGCCTTGGTATCTCTTTTTTAAGCTTTTCGCAAATCTTTCTTCCACGTTCAACAGAGGATTCCTTGTGAACAATAAACGACAGAGCATCTACAACTTCACGGTTAACAAGTATATCCAGCTTAACAAGTTCCGACTCTTCATAACCAATAAGGCTATAATCAAATGAGGCATAGCCACGGCTACGGCTTTTAAGCACATCGAAGAAGTCATAAATAATTTCATTCAAAGGTAAATGGTAAACAAGCTGTGCTCTTGTGTCATCAAGATATTCCATGCTTATATACTCGCCACGTCGCTGCTGGCAAAGTTCCATAATTGTACCAATATAATCCTTAGGCAAAATAATTTCAGCCTTAACAATAGGCTCTTCCATTTTAAGTATTCTTGCAGGGTCTGGCATATTGCTTGGATTACTTATTTCAAAATCTGTTCCATCTGTAAGAAACACCTTGTAAATAACGCTTGGTGCAGTTGTTACAAGGTCAAGGTTAAATTCCCTTTCCAGTCTTTCCTGTATAATCTCCAAGTGCAAAAGTCCAAGAAATCCGCAACGGAAACCAAAACCAAGAGCTACAGACGTTTCAGGTTCAAAAAACAGCGAAGCGTCATTAAGCTGAAGTTTGTCCAATGCCTCTCTAAGGTCTGGATATTTTGCTCCATCAGCAGGGAAAACACCACAATAAACCATAGGATTAACTTTTTTGTAGCCAGGAAAAGCCTCTGATGTGGGGTTATTTGCATCTGTAATAGTATCACCAACATGGGTGTCTGCAACGTTTTTAATACTTGCCGTCATATAGCCAACGTCACCTGCTTTAAGCTCGTCACAAGGCACAAATCGTCCAGGTCCAAAGAAACCAACCTCAACAATTTCAAATTCCTTTTTGGTAGCCATCAAGCGAACCTTTGTCCCTTTTTTTACACTACCATCAAATACACGCATAATAACTATTACGCCCTTATATTGGTCATAAACAGAATCAAAAATAAGTGCTTTTAAAGGTTTATCTTCATTTCCTGTTGGTGCTGGAATATGTGTAACTATCTGATCTAAAACATCTTCAATGTTAAGACCATTTTTTGCAGAAATTCTTGGTGCATCTTCAGCAGGTATGCCAATAATATCTTCTATTTCATGCATAACCATATCTGGGTCTGCACTTGGCAAATCCACCTTGTTAATAACAGGCATAATTTCCAAATTATTATCTATTGCAAGATATACATTAGCAAGGGTCTGTGCCTCTATTCCTTGTGCAGCATCTACAACAAGAATAGCACCCTCACATGCCGCAAGACTACGTGAAACCTCGTAATTAAAGTCTACATGCCCTGGTGTATCTATAAGATTAAATACATACTCCTCACCGTCTTTTGCCTTATGAACAAGCCTTACAGCCTGTGCCTTAATTGTAATACCTCTTTCTCTCTCCAAATCCATGTTATCTAGTACCTGCTCTTGCATTTCTCTTTCTGTAAGCAGTCCTGTTTTTTGTATTAGTCTGTCGGCAAGAGTGCTTTTGCCGTGGTCAATATGTGCAACTATGCAAAAATTTCTTATTTTTTCCTGTCTGGATAAAGACATTCAATTTCCTCCTTGGTTACATAGGTTTAAATACTAAATATAAGCTCTCAAATAATTCCCAAACACTTTAAATTACAGCTTT
>JAQVIB010000219.1 GCA_028695945.1 Lachnospiraceae bacterium | reverse complement strand
CCATAGATGTAACAATGAAAAATATTAACAGTGCTGAAAGGTTTGAAATTGCAAAAGATGCACTTAATGCACAGGCAATTGAGAATATGGAGGCTATGGAAGATGCAACTTCCACTGAGCAGAAAAGTAATTAGTTTAAATAAAAAATAAAGATATATGTATAAAGGAGAAAGATATGATTAGTGCAAATGGAGTTACCTTGCAATACGGAGGAAGAACACTTTTTAAAGATGTTAACGTTAATTTTACAAAAGGAAACTGCTATGGTCTTATAGGTGCAAATGGAACAGGGAAAAGTACATTTATTAAAATTCTTTCAGGTGATGTTGAACCTAACAAGGGGTATGTAAGCATTACACCCGGAGAAAGACTTGCCGTATTAAAGCAGGACCATTTTGAATTTGATGATTTTGAAGTTGTAAAGTGCGTTTTGTATGGTCACAAAAGATTATATGAAATTATGCAGGAAAAGGATGAACTCTATGCAAAGCCGGATTTTAACGATGATGATGGAATAAGAGTTTCTGAACTTGAGGGTGAATTTGCAGAGCTTGATGGTTGGACAGCAGAAAGCGATGCAGAAATCCTCCTTAATGGGCTTGGTGTTACAACAGACCTTCACTATCAAAAAATGAGTGAGCTTACAGGTACCCAAAAAGTAAAGGTGCTTTTGGCACAAGCTTTATTTGGAAATCCTGATATTCTTCTTTTGGACGAGCCTACAAACCATTTGGATTTAAAGAGTATCAAGTGGCTTGAAGATTTCCTTTTGAATTTTGAAAATACTGTTATTGTTGTATCTCATGACAGACATTTTATAAACAAAATATGTACACATATTGCAGATATTGACTATGGTAAAATTACTATGTTTGTTGGTAACTATGATTTCTGGTATGGTTACACACAGATGACACAGCGTCAGTTGAAAGACCAGAATAAGAGAACTGAGCAGAAAATGAAGGAATTGCAGGAATTTATTCAGCGATTTAGTGCAAATGCTTCAAAAAGCAAGCAGGCAACATCACGTAAAAAACTTCTTGATAATCTTCAGCTTGATAATATAAAGCCTTCTTCAAGAAGATATCCATTTGTTAACTTTAAGCAAGACCGTGAGGTTGGCAATGACCTTTTAGAAGTGAATGGCATTTCAAAAACTGTTGGTGACAGGAAGGTGCTTAACAACGTAAGTTTCCGTATTAATCCAAACGATAAGGTGGCTTTTGTTGGTAATGACGAGCTTGCAAGAACTACTCTATTTAAAATAATTATGGGTGAATTAGAACCGGATGAGGGGAGCTTTAAATGGGGTATTACCACATCTCAAGCATATTTCCCTAAGGATAACAATGAATATTTTGAAGATTGTAATGATTCTCTTATCGACTGGTTACGCCCATTTGCTAAAGATGGTGAAAAGTACGATGCAGATATACGTGGTTGGCTTGGAAGAATGCTTTTTAGCGGTGAAGAGGCTACAAAAAGTGCAAAGGTACTTTCGGGTGGAGAACGAGTACGTTGTATGCTTTGCAAGATGATGATTTCTGGAGCAAATGTTCTTATTATGGATGAACCTACTAACCATCTTGACCTTGAGAGTATTACCGCACTTAACGAGGGGCTTATTGATTTCAAAGGAACTCTACTATTTGATTCACATGACCATCAGTTTGTGCATACAATTGCAAATAGAATTATAGAAATTTGCCCTAACGGCATTATTGATAGAGAAGAAACCTATGATGAATATATTGAAGATGAAGTTGTTGACCAATTAAGAGAAAAATTTCAGTAAATATATGTAAACTATGGTTTACTAATTAAATAGTGTGTAGAATTTCAGCTAGGGAAAGGACGTGCCTATTAATGATTAATGGAAAAATCGATTTAAGAAGTGATACGGTTACAGTGCCTACACAAAGAATGCGTGACATGATGTATACGGCAGAAGTTGGCGATGATGTATACGGAAATGACCCAACTGTTAACAAGCTTGAAGAATTAGCGGCAAGAATGTTTGGCAAAGAGGCTGGAATTTACGTTCCGTCTGGGGTAATGAGCAATCAGCTTGCACTTTTTACTCATGTACAACGTGGTCAGGAAATTATTTTGCCAGATAATTGCCATGTGGTTCAGCATGAGGGTGGAGCAGCAGCTTATATTTGTGCTGGGCAGTTTAGATGCATTCAGACTATAAATGGTGAAATGGATTTAGCTGTTGTTGAAAAGACCATAAGAAAAGATCCAGATGATATTCACCAAACATCTACAGCACTAATTACTTACGAGAATGCTGATTCGGACGGACAAGTTAGAAGTGTTGAGTACATGGCTAAGGTTAAGGCGTTGGCAGACAAGTATGGCATACCTGTTCATATTGATGGTGCAAGAATTTTTAATGCCGCACATGTTCTTGGTGTTGATGTTAAGGAACTGTCATCTTATTACGACACTATTTCCATTTGTCTTTCAAAGGGACTTTGTGCACCGGTAGGGTCGATTTTAGTTGGCAGTAGTGAATTTATAAAGAAGGCAAGAAGAAAGAGAAAGATATTAGGCGGAGGTATGCGTCAGTGCGGAATTATTGCGGCTGCTGGAATTGTTGCACTTGAGGAGATGACAGGTCGGCTTAAAGAAGACCATGATAATGCAAAATATATGGCTGAAAGGCTTAGTGAAGTTGAAGGAAT
>JAQVIB010000039.1 GCA_028695945.1 Lachnospiraceae bacterium | reverse complement strand
ATTTTAAGTGCCATAAGAGCTAATATATAGCCATTTTCTCCAAATCCGCACATCTGCCCTACACAAGACGCCGCTGTAACGGACTTATGTCTAAACTCATCACGTTGATGAATATTGGATAAATGTACCTCTATTGTTGGTATTTTAACTGAAGCAATGGCATCACGCAGTGCATAGCTATAGTGTGTAAAAGCACCTGGATTAATTATTATGCCATCAACGCCGTCAAAATAACACTGTTGAAGCTTGTCAATTATTCCACCCTCGTAATTGCTTTGAAAAACTTGGGCATCAATTCCCATTTCTTCTGCCTTTGCCAGTATATTTTTGTTTATGTCCTCTAATGTTTTTGTTCCATAAATTCCCTGCTCTCTTATCCCTGTGAAGTTAAGATTTGGGCCGTGTATTATGCATACCTTTTTCATTGTATCTTTCCAACTTCCTCTCTATTCTTTCTGTAATCTGGTTAACATCACCTGGAAATACATCAACTGTAACATCTGCATATTTTTCATACAATTCTCTTCGTTCTTCCATAAGAATTCGAATTTTTTCCAATTTATCTTCGCCTTGAAGCAATGGCCTTGTATCATCGTTGGCTATGTTTCTAAAAATATGCTCTGGCGTAGCTTTAAGATATACAATTATACCCGTTTCTTTAAGCATGTGCATATTCTGCTCGTTTTTTATTATTCCACCACCTGTTGCAATAATGTTGCCAACCTCTTTGGAAAGTATTTCAACTGTATTTTTTTCTAAATCTCTAAAATAGGACTCACCCTTTTCCTCAAATATTTGTGAAATTGACATGCCTTCTTTACGCTCTATGTACCTGTCTGTATCCATGAAGCTATATTTAAGCTTTATGCTAAGCTTTTTACCAAGGGTTGTTTTTCCGCACCCCATAAAACCTATTAACACAATGTTTTTTCTCTCGTCCATTTTAACCTACCTTTTGGCTGTATAATAGTCCGCCAGTTCATTTCTTAATTCTTTTGACTTTTCATCGTCAATTTTTACATCATGCCAAATTTCATAAGATGCAAGCCCCTGATAAATAAGCATATCAAACCCATTTATTGCAACACATCCTCTTTCTTTTGCATCGCTAAGAAATTTTGTTTGCCAAGGGGTATACACAATGTCTACCACTGCTTGTACTTTCTTAAAAAATAAAGTATTTTCCACAGGAGAAGCCCATACACCTTCGCCCATGCCAACGGAAGTAGTCTGAATTACGATTTCTGGATTTTCTATATTCATTATCTCATCAAAAGATATTACATCTATATTTCCATTGTAATAACGTGCTGTTTGCTCCTTCAGTGCCTGTCCATTGGCTTTTGTTCGGTTAACAATAACAATATTGCCAGCCTCTCGTTCTGCCGCCAAAATTGCGGCTGAATTTGCCGCACCGCCAGCACCAAGAATAACCACAGTTTTTCCCTTTATGCTTATGCCTTCTATATCAAAACATTTGCCTAATCCTAGAATATCGGTGTTGTAGCCTTTATAGCCATTTTCAGTATATTTAAGGGTGTTTACTGCACCAATTTTTAGTGCAAGGTCATCTATGGCAACAAGGCTTTCCATAACCTCTTTTTTGTGTGGTACTGTAACATTAAAACCACATATCCCTAGCCTAAATGCACCTTCAAGAGCTGTTTTAACTTCTCCGCTTTCTGCCTTAAACGGAACATACGCTACATTTTCGCCCATTTCCTTTGCAACAGTATTTTGCAAAATTGGCGAAAAGCTATGCTCTATTGGATTTCCTATTATACCAAAAACCTTAGTTTTTCCATTAACTAAATCTGTAATGCTCATTTTGCCATTCTCCTTTGGTAAGCCTTCAACACCCTTCGCTCAAGACCACGTTTCACCTTTGTTACTAGCTGGTCACGGTTACAAATTGGCTTTGTTAATACCGCCATAACACCCGCTTTGTGGGCACAGTAAATGTCTGTAAATACTTGGTCACCCACAAGTGCAGTTTGTTTTTTGGTAACACCCATGTCAAACATAGCATTTTCCAGCTTTTTAACACCTGGCTTGCCCGCCCGGTATACCGCCATTGCCTCAAGCTTTTCGTTAAATTTTTCCACCCTTTTTTTGTTGTTATTTGAAAGAAGACACAGCCTGTAGCCTTGCTCCTTAAGAAATTTAAAAAGGGATATTATCTCCTCGTCTGCCTCTGCAATATCGTACGGTGCAACGGTATTGTCAATATCAAAAACAAGTGCCTTTATTCCACGTTTTTTAAACTCGTCCAAAGGAAGAAGAAAAATATTATCTATATACACATCAGGGTAAAATCTCTCTAGCACATCAATCACCTCTTGCAATAAATTTATGGAAACTCTATTTTACCATAATTAAAGTAAATTATATCAATATTATCCTGCAAGGTCAAATAAAACACAGTTTAAAGACCATGAATCACCAAGTGTTCCATGGTCTTTATTTGCCCAATATGTATTATTTTCGTGCCTGTGCAAGGCTTTCCTCCACAGCGTCAAGTATAAGTGCAGTTGTTACACTTCCGTCGCCCTCTATTTCCAGTTCAGTTGTCTGCTGTTTTACCACCTGTTTTCCAATATCCTCTGCCACTGTGTTAAATAGTGGATAAAATACTGGTACAGTTTCGCTGTCACTGCTAACGGAAACCTTCTGTATCTTGGTTTTGCCTACCTTAACCTCAACCAGTACGTTGCCGTTTTGCAATTCTATCTGGGAAGAATAAATTCCTGGATTGTATACGGCTTGGCTATCTCCTAGTCTTCCTACTGCGAAGTATATTAAAGCAACAATAATCGCAACTCCTAATACGGCAAACACCGCTGTTTTCATTAGCTCTCTAAGCTTAATTACCATAAATTTGCTGCCTGGCATATAAATCCTCCTAAAATACGAATGTATTATATTTTATTTATGAACCTTTGCGTTTATGCTTGCTTATAACAAATTGGGTTGTTATGATGTTATATGGAGGTGCATTAAATGGCTTTAAAATTTATTCTTGGCAGAAGTGGATATGGAAAAACACATGAATGCCTAATCTCAATTGCAAAAAAGCAGTCCGAAAATATGGAAAATAACCTTATTTACATTGTACCTGAACAGTTTTCACTTCAGGCAGAAAAGGATATTATAAAAGAAACTAAAGGTAAAGGTATAATGAAAGCTAAGGTATTAAGCTTTAACCGCCTTGCCTATACTATTTTTTCACAAACAGGTTATCCAAAAACACAGCCGCTTACAGAAATATCTAAAGCTATGGCTTTAAAGAAGATAATACTTGAAAACAAAGATAGCTTGCAATATTTTAAAAAAGCCGCCGATAAGCAAGGCTTTATGCAACAGCTAAGCACCACAGTATCAGAACTTTTCCGCTACGAAGTATCAGTAAGTAAGCTTTCAGCTATTGCCGATGCAACGGAAAATAACGATATTCTTAAAATGAAACTTAACGACCTTTCACTTATATTCAGCACCTACAAAAGCTTTATAGATAATGGATACATATCCTCAGATGAAGCCCTAGACCTTCTGTATGACCGAATAGACTCGTCTAAGCTTGTTAGGAATGCCGATATATGGCTAGATGGCTTTTATGGCTATACGCCTCAAGAACTTAAAATAATAGAGCGGTTACTTGTAAATGCGGAATCTGTTAATGTTACACTTACAATGGACAGCTATGCTTTAAAACAAAAAAACCTGCCCATGACCCATACTTTTTTTGAAACAAAAGACACTTACCTAACCCTTTGCAAACTGGCACAGGATAATAATGTTAAAATTGAAGAACCTCTTGTTTTAACAGAACCAAAACGGTTTAAAAGTAATGCTCTTGTAGCCCTTGAAAAAGAATTTACCAAAGCCACACCAGCTTCTATTGATGACAACAACGCAATAAACATTGTTGCTGCATCAAATGCCTTTGACGAGGCTGAAACCGTGGCTTTAAAAATAATATCTCTTGTGCGTGATAAGGGCTTTAGATACAGAGATATTGCAATTTTGGCAGGTTCACTGGAAAACTATGAAAGCATCCTTCGCACTGTAATGACAGAAAGCAAAATACCTTTTTTTATGGACAGCAAACAAGAAATAACCAACCACCCTTTGGTTGAATTAATTAAAGGAATGTTGGAAATTTTTCTATATAACTTTAGTTACGATTCCGTCTTCAGTTTTCTTAAAACAGGTCTTACACCTATGAAACATGATGATATCGAAATACTTGAGAACTATTGCCTTGCCTACGGCATTAAAAGCTATAAGTGGAATTTTGAAAAATGGAGCTACGGTCTTACAGAGGGTGAAAACAGCGAAGAGTATTTAAAAATAAACGGTCTAAAGGATGAATTTTTGTCCTTCATTGCACCCATTAGAAATAACTTTAAAGAAAACAAGAAGTATTCTGTTTCACAAATATCTGCCGCTGTTTTTACGGCACTTGAAACAATGGGTGTTGCCCAAACTCTTTGGAACATTTCAGACAAAATGGAGGAAGAAGGTAACATTGCTAAAGCTTACGAAAACAGACAATGTTGGAATATAGTTATAGATATTTTCGACTCTTTGCACGAAGTTATAGGCAAAAGCACCGTAACACTTAACGAATACTATTCGCTTTTTGACAGCGGTCTTTCCGTAAGCCAAATGGGTATAATTCCACCTGGTATAGACAATGTAATTATCGGCACTTTGGAACGTACACGTCTGCCCAAAATCAAAGCATTATTCATTATGGGTGTAAATGATGGCGTTATACCTTCACCAGACAAAGCAGAAGGAATTTTATCTGACGATGAGCGAACCAGCCTTAATACAAATGGTATTACCCTTGCCCATGATGGAACACGCCGTGCCTTTGAAGAAAATTACCTAATTTACAGTGCAATTACAAAGGCGGAAGAATTCCTAACCCTTTCCTACAGCACAGGTAATTTAAACGGAAAAACGCTTCTTCCATCGGTTATTATAAACAAACTTTGCAACATCTTTGTAAACCTTAAAGTTCAAAGTGAAATAGAAGATGAAATTGAAATTTTTTCATCACCAGCAATTGCTTTTCATCACTTAGGACAGGGCTTAACTGGGGAAAATAACCCACTTTGGAGTTCCTCTCTTCAATATTTTTCTAATAGTGAACCGTGGGTTGAACGTACACAGCTTTTGAAAGAAGGGATTTTAAACAAACGACCAGAGGATTATTTGAAAGAAGAAACCACCAAGGAAGTTTTTGGCGACACGCTTTTTTCAAGTATTTCAAAACTGGAGAGGTTTTCCTCTTGCCCTTATTCCTATTTTATGTCCTACACCATGAAGGCGACGGAAAGACCTGTTTATCAGCTTAGTACGCCAGATTTAGGCAGGCTGTTTCACTCTGTGTTAGAGGATTTCTCTTATAACCTACAAGAAAATAAGTTGAAATGGCAAGATTTAAATAAAAGTGAAATAACAACCATGGTAACCCACGCCGTAGATAGGCGAGCACCGTCCTTAGGTAATGAAATTTTGCTTTCAAGCCACTCTCTTATGTATCTTATTAAACGCCTTAAACGTATATCAGTGCGTGCAATTTACACCCTTGCCATGCACCTTAAAAGCGGAAATTTTCAAACCTTCGCCTATGAATTAGGCTTTGGTATCGGGCAACACTTACCGCCAATTGCCATAGACCTTAAAGACGGAAAAAAAATGCTGCTTACAGGGAAAATTGACCGTGTTGATATACTTAATAAAGACGGTACCACCTTTGTTAAGATTATAGACTACAAATCTGGCAGTAAAAAATTTGACCTGTCACAGGTTTACTACGGACTACAGCTACAGCTTTTAATCTATATGGACGCACTTATAAAAAACGGACAACCTCTTTTAGGAGAAAATATTGCCCCTGCTGGTGTTTTCTATTTTAGAATAAAAGACCCAATGCTGTCTGCCGATGATAGGCTTGATGTATCCCAAATTGAGGCCCTTATTACCGATGAACTTAGTATGTCTGGGCTTGTAGTAATGGACGAAGATATAATAAACGCTATGGATAATTCTATTGCGAAAACGTCTAAGATTATTCCTGTAGGGTATAAGGCAACAGGCGGATTTACAGCGGCGTCTTCCCTTGCAGATGAAAAAACCTATAGGCAATTATGTGATTATTCCATTACAAGCGCAAGTAAAATAGGCGAGAATATACGAAGTGGTAATATACAAGTTTTGCCCTATAAGGACAAAGGAAAAACTCCATGCAGTTACTGCCCTTATCTGTCCGTATGTGGTTTTGAGGCTAGTGAGGAAGGCTTTAACTGCCGAAATCTGAAACCATTAGGTGCTAAAGCCGTATTTGAAAAAATAAAAGATACTCAATAAAAAACCGTAGTTGCTTTTTACAGCACTACGGTCAGCGTGTAGACTTTGTCTACACGCTGTAAAACCTACTGAAACACATCGGAATAAACTCCATATATTCCCATTGACTTAAAACGTTCAGTATCGCTTTTATCATTTACAGTATGAACAAAAAGCCTTGTTCCACTTTGCTTTAACGCACTAACGTAATTGTTTGTTGCCAACTCACTTGAAAACGTAATTGCCACAAGGTCATGGTTTTTAGCAAAGCTTACTATTCGGCTTGTATTCGTCTTTTGGGAATAATTTTGCATATAAAGAGTATAGATAATGTTCTCGTAACCCATTGACCTAACAGTGTCATACTGAGCCTCAGTGTATATTTGAGGAATAAGTCTTCTCATCATGTACGGAGCATTATCCTTAATATACTTTAATCCCGCAATGTTATCTTCTTTAATGTCTGTAATTATGTATGTATTAGGCTTATTCATCAACCACTCTTCCAGTGACTTAATTGTAAGTGGAGTGTATTTGCCCTCAATTTTAAGATTCTTAAATTCCTCTAAACTTACTGCCCCATTAAAGTTGTAGTCCGAACCAAAATAATTTTTCTCCCAGTCATGCACGCAAACCAAATGCCTGTCAGTTGTGAAGTTAAAATCCAACTCTATGTACCTATATCCATTAAAGAAAGAATTATTAAGTGCCTCCAACGAATTTGTTCCTATTTCATCATTAACCACACCGCCTGCATGAATTACCGCCGTCATATTTGATGCCACACTTTTATCTGCCGCTAATGCTGTTATTGAAAAAGAAACACTTACTGTTACAACACACGCCAGTGCCCCAATTTGTTTTAATATTTTTGTCATTTGTAAACTCTCCTAAATAAATTATATTCTTTGCTTTATGCGAAACCAAACTGCATTAATTGTTGTACTTTTTGATAATGTTCCTTACAACGAAAATCTCTTAACTATTTCTCCAAAATTCTTTTGCTTGTAATTTAGCAAGTATCCTGTACATCTGCCTTTTTTAATGCTTGCAAGATTAATATAGTTTTCAATATTATTTTTTAAAATAAGCCCATTGTCACCCATAAACCCTAAATACTCAACGTCATCGTTTTCAATGGCCTCTGCCGCCATGATTTTAGAGTATTTTTTAAGGTAACCAATGTAAACATCATGCATTTGCGGCAAAAGATTAGCCTTGTTTTTAACCCTATACACTGCCATATTTATTTTTGACTTCTTCCCTTTTATTCTGCTAAACATTTCATCATATGCCTGCCAGTTTATATTGCCGTTTTTTATGCTTTTGGCAAACTTTATTCCCTTTGGAATTGGCGGTATGTACACATATGGCACACCAGCCCCCTTAACCTTGTATTCTATACCCTCAAGGCATTTACATTCGTAAAACATGTTTAGGCTAAGTTTTTTAATGGTGCTTGGCAATACAATGGTTCTAAGCTTTGAACACATTTCAAAAGCTCTTTCTTCAATAACCTCTACACCATAATCGAACTCTAGTCTTTGGGTTTCAAGACAAACCGAAAAAGCACCCCTTAAAACTGACTTTATCGTTGATGGAATATAAAACTGTGTTATCCGCCTGCAACGGCTAAAGGCATAACTGCCTATAGTATCAACTCCATCTGGTATCTCCATTAATTCAATACCTCTGCATTTTCCAAATGCCCAGTCGCTTATTTTTGTTATTCCTTTAGGCAGACGCACCGCTTTTATTTCTATACATCCCAAAAAAGCTCCATCAGCAAGTTCTTTCACCGTATTAGGTAATTCTATTGCCCGCAAAGCTTTGCACTCTCTAAATGCCCAACTGCCAATTTTCTCAAGACCTGTGCTAAAATCCACTTCCTCCAAATTTCCGCAAGCTTCAAAGCACTGGCTGCCAAGCACTTTAAGGCTTGTTGGAAAGCTTACCTTTTTCAGCTTACTGCATACTGAAAATGCACCTCGCCCAATTTCTGTAATTCCCTCAGTAAATTCCACATTTTCAAGGTCTGAGCAGAAAGAAAAAGCAGTATCACCAATTACTTTTTCTCCACAATCAAATATAATTTTCTTCATACTTGTGCACCAAGAAAAAGCTTTATCCCCAATTATTCTGCACTCTGATGGAATTTGAACTTGTTTCAATCCATAGCATCCCGAAAATGCACCCTCGCATATTTTCTCAAGGCTTTTTGGCAAAGTAATTCCTTGAAGATTTTCACATTTTGAAAAAGCATAGTCGGAAATTTCTTTTATTCCCTCTGCTATAATTACCTTTGTAATTGCAGTTTTTCCAAACAACGCACATTTATCAATTTTAACCACAGGAAGCCCATCAATTTGGGATGGTATTTCCAAAACCAATTGCTCCTCTGTTAATCCCGCTATGGTTACCGCATTGTTTTCAATTGTGTAGCTAAACATCATAACATCATCCCGTCTAAAAGACTAAGCTCCTTCATAATATCTTGCTGTCTTTCATAAAAAAGTAACTCTTTGTTGTTTTCAAAATATTTATCTGCACCATATTTACCTATAAACTTTGCACTGTGGCAGTTTGCAGTAAGTTCAGTTACAACTAAAAGCATCTCCTGCTCCTTGCCAAATGTATCCTCCACGAAAGTAAACATGTTTTCCATACGTACTTTTGTAGCTTGAACATTCCTTTCCATATCATCAACAATTTTTTCAAACTCTTTTTTGATGTAGGCAAAGCCTTTCTTTTTGTCGGTTATATCTTTTTGACTAAGTGAAAGCAAATATTCTTGAAGGTTTGCAAGCACTGTACGTAAAACAGTTTCTTTTTCACGGCTTAATAATCCCTTGCTATGCTTTTTCTCAAAGTCCTGTGTTCTTAATACAACAATATCAGTAAGAATTTCAATAGCACTTCTTTCGTCATCCTTGTTGTTGCAATCTGCTTTAATACCCTTTAGTACCTCATACAGCACTTTAATATAATCTTCCGTTGCCAAGCAGTCCTTCATGTAATCCACAACGGTATCCATAAGCAGCCCCATAAGGGTTATTCTCTCATCAAACTTAGCCTCTTTCGCCCTCTCTTTAACATCCTCGCCATATTTTCCATCTAAAATATCCAGAACCTTGTAGTCCGATTTATATTTATTGAACAAATCATAATATACGGAAAAATCTTTTGCTATATTCTTTTGCTGAAGATACTGCACACACAAGTTTTCGTCTACTTTTATTCCAAGTTCTTCATAAAGCTGAAGCATTTGAGATAAATCTTCCCAACCTCTGGCAGTTACAAAAGCCTTGCCGTCTATGGTAGACTCAACGGTGTAAAAATGATTTCTTTTGATTTCTAAATAGGTTATTATGGCAGAATGAATACCCTTTTTAACGGCATATTCCTTCCATACGTTAAAGTCTGGCTCTACTTCAATTTTTTTAACACGGTCTAAAGTTACAACATCAAATTCCCTAACAGATTTATTAAACTCCGGTGGATTTCCTGCTGTAACAACAACCCATCCCTTTGGAATTGGGTGGTTTCCAAATGATTTGTATTGCAAAAATTGCAGCATTGCCGGTGAGAGAGTTTCGGAAACACAATTTATTTCATCCAAAAATAAAACACCCTCTTTTAGTCCTGTTTCTTCAATATAATTATAAATTGAAGATACAATTTCGCTCATGGTGTATTCCGATACAGAATACTCATTTCCATCATACATCTTTTTTTCAATAAGGGGCAAGCCTATTGCACTTTGGCGTGTGTGGTGTGTCATGGAATAAGACACAAGACCAATGTTAAGCTCCTGTGCAATTTGCTCCATAATGGCAGTTTTCCCTATACCTGGCGCACCTATAATAAATAGTGGTCGCTGGTGCACCAAATCCACACGATACTCGCCAAATTTGTCTTTTAAAAGATAAGCCTTCACCGAATTTTCAACTTCTGTTTTTGCTTGTTTTATATTCATTTTATATCCTCCGCAAGTTCATTTTCATCCAAAATAAGCTTTATTGCCCATACAGGCGTAGGTGGTCTTTCTGGATTGTAACCCAAATATATAAATGCCGAGTCAAAACTTGGTTTTCTTTCAGGATAAGTACCATATCCGTCTGTAAAATAAATAACACCTTTAAGATTTTTGAATTCTTTTCCTTTCACAAGTTCATCAACTCTGTTAAACACAGGTCTAAAATCTGTTCCGCCAAAACCTTTTATCCTCAAGTGTTTCATATAGGAATCAAAGTCCTCCTTGCAGGTAATTGCTACTTCCTCCTGCAAAGAATTATCGCACTGCATTATACGCAAATTTATTTTTTTAAAAAAGCTTTCCTGCTGCATTAAAATTGAATACGTTTTGTCCAAAAACCTTTGTACCATTGCACCCTTAACACTACCAGATGTATCAATGGCAATAACAAAGTCGCAGATTTTTTCAGTATCTTTATATTCCAAAGGCTCAACTAAGGGCATATTACCGTAATAGTCTAATCCATAGGTGTAATACACATAGTCAAACTCCTCGTCATTTATAAGCATATCCTCTCCACGCACCGAAAATTTTCGCAAAAATTCCTTGTAATCGTAGCGGTCACGGTTCAGTTCTTCAAGCCCTTGAGTAAGAGATTCATGTTTGTCACTTTCCTTAGATAAGGTGTCCAAATCCACTCCAAGTTTTTTGCTTATTTCTTCCCATTCTTTCATAAGACTTTCAATATCAATGGCTTGTTCTGCACCATTGTCTCCATTGTCGCCTTCAGGCTTTTCGTCGTCCTCAGGCCACCATAACCCATGATTATCTCTGTAAAAATACTCCTTCAGTTTTTCAATTTCTTCCGTTCCGTAATTTTTTTCCAAAAGATATTTATATATTTTCTCTGCTGTAAGAGGTTTAACATCATTGTGAATAAAGGTTAACATTTGCTGTTGATACTGCACACCATTACAACTTATCTGTGGTGAATTCATCTCTGTTAGAATGTTTTCTACAGCAATGTCTGCCGCTAAATTCCAATAATCTTGGTTTAGCTTAGGCGAAACAAAGGGATGGCGAAATATACAATGCAGAACCGAGTGAAGATATGAACGGCTTAGTTTCTGTGGCTCGTTTCGATAGGTTTCCAGAACCCATTGAGAGGAAAAATACAGCCTTTGTCCGTTAGTTGCAAGTTGAAAAATAAGGT
>JAQVIB010000218.1 GCA_028695945.1 Lachnospiraceae bacterium | reverse complement strand
GTTATTTTACAATTTTAAAGGAGTGGAACTATGCCAACAAAAAAACTATTAAAACGCAGTGAAGTAGATGATAAATTTAAATGGTCACTAGAACACCTTTTTGCCAGTGATGCTCAGTGGGACACCGCCTATAATCAGATTGTAGATAAACTGCCATCTCTTTCGGCATTCCAAGGAAAACTAGGGGATACCTCAGTCTCCTTATTCAATTGTCTTTCGCTTTCCGATGAAATTTCAGTTACGTTGGATAGACTATATGTCTATTCAAATATGCGGCTTCATCAAGACAGCACAAATTCTCACTACCAAGCACAAAGCAATCGTGCCGAAATGCTTGTTATTAAATTTATGGGGCATACATCATTTATTATTCCCGAAATAACGGAAATTAGTCCCGAAACTTTAAAAAATTTCCTTTCAGAAAATAATGACTTGAAAATTTATTCTCATTTATTGGAAAATATTATTCGTAAAAATGCTCATGTTCTAAGTGCTAAAGAAGAAGCTATTCTTGCCAAAACCGAAGAAATGAGCAATGCTCCTCAGGATATTTTTGCAATGATAAATGATGCAGATATAAAATTTCCAAATGTAAAAAATGAAGAAGGTGATGAAGTTCAGCTTACAAAAGGACGCTATGTAACCATGATGGAAAGTAAGGATGTTAACGTGCGTAAAGCCGCTTTTGAAGCACTTTATGACACCTATTCTAAGCAGAAAAATACCCTTGCACAAACATATTATTCTAGCGTAAAAAAAGATGTTTTTTATGCTCAAGTTAGAAATTATCCGTCAGCATTAGCACAGGCACTTGATGATGATAACATTCCTGTGTCTGTTTATGATAATTTGGTTGAATCTGTACACAAATATCTTCCGCTTATGCACCGCTATGTTCAAATACGCAAAAAACTTCTTGGTGTTGATGAACTTCATATGTATGACCTTTATGCACCTCTTGTTGCCGATGCAGATATCACTATAAACTATGAAGATGCTAAAAAGAAGGTTGCCGAAGCACTTGCACCAATGGGTGAAAATTATGTAAACGCACTAAACGAAGGTTTTAATGGCGGATGGATAGATATTTATGAAAATGAGGGCAAGCGAGGAGGAGCATATAGCTGGGGAACTTTTTCAGGTCACCCATACGTGTTGCTAAATCATGCTGATAATATTAATAGTATGTTTACCCTTGCCCATGAAATGGGTCATGCACTGCATAGCTATTTTACATGGAAAAAACAACCTTACGTTTATTCTGGTCATAAAATATTTGTTGCTGAAGTAGCTTCAACCTGTAATGAGGCACTGCTTATGGAGCATATGTTAAAAACAACTACCGACAAAACAGCAAGAAAATACCTTATTAATTACTTTTTAGAACAATTTAAGGGTACGTTTTTCCGACAAACAATGTTTGCAGAGTTTGAACGTATTACTCATAAAATGGTTGAAGAAGGTCAGCCTCTTACCTGTGATGAACTTTGTAAAATCTATAGAAACTTGAATAAACAGTATTTTGGTAACGATATAATTCTTGACGATAGAATAGATATGGAATGGGCACGTATACCTCATTTTTACAATGCTTTTTATGTATACCAATATGCAACAGGCTATAGTGCGGCTATTGCCCTTTCACGTAAAATTCTTGCAGAGGGTCAACCTGCAGTTAATGCATATTTAGATTTTCTTTCTAAAGGAAATAGCGAATATTCCATTGACCTTCTTAAAGGTGCAGGTGTAGATATGACAACCTGCGAACCATTTGAGAACGCAATGGCAGTATTTGAAGACTTGTTAAATAAAATGGAGGAAGAAATTTAAAAAAAATAAAGGTGGAGCTGTTTCTTGGCTCCACCTTTAATAATTTTACAAATAAGCTTTAAAAACATCAACCATATCTGTCTTTTCCCATGGTAAATCAAGATCATTACGTCCAAAATGTCCGTAAGCCGCTGTCTGCTTGTAAATAGGTCTTCTTAAATCAAACCTTTTTATAATGCCCGCTGGGGTGAGGTCAAAATTCTTGTTTACAATGTCTTCAAGCTTTTCATCGCTAACCTTGCCTGTTCCAAATGTATCCACAAGTATAGAAACTGGCTGAGCCACACCAATTGCATAAGCAACCTCAATTTGGCACCTGTCTGCAATTCCACTTGCAACAATGTTCTTTGCAACATGACGTGCAGCATAGCATGCACTTCTGTCAACCTTTGTAGGGTCTTTGCCAGAGAATGCACCACCACCATGGCTTGCATATCCACCGTATGTGTCAACAATAATCTTACGTCCTGTAAGACCTGCATCACCCTGTGGTCCGCCAATTACAAATCTTCCAGTAGGATTAATGTAATATTTTGTATCCTCGTCCAACAATCCAGCAGGAATAACTGCCTCAATTACATATTTAATAATATCTTTTCTTATAGACTCTTGGTCAACATCGGGTGCATGTTGTGTAGAAATTACAACAGTGTCAACCCTAACTGGCTTGCCATCAATATATTCAACCGTTACCTGGCTCTTACCGTCTGGTCTAAGATACTCTAAAGTGCCATTTTTACGCACCTCTGAAAGACGCTTTGTAAGTTTGTGTGCCAAATAAATAGGCATCGGCATAAGATCTTCCGTATCGTTGCAGGCAAACCCAAACATCATCCCTTGATCACCTGCACCACCAACATCATCATTCGTACCTAATGCAATATCAG
>JAQVIB010000038.1 GCA_028695945.1 Lachnospiraceae bacterium | reverse complement strand
AGCCAGAAAAAAGCAAAAGGTTTACTTAATAAAAATGGGGCAGTTGTAAAAACTATTGTAACTACCGATATGATTAAGCCAATTGCTGAAAATTACGGTGTTAAGGTTTTTGATGTGCTTACAGGCTTTAAATATATAGGTGAAAAGATAAAGCAGTTTGAGCAGACAGGAAGCAATACATATGAATTTGGTTTTGAGGAAAGCTATGGCTGTCTTGCAGGTACATATGCCAGAGATAAGGATGCCGTTGTTGCAACTATGTTGATAGCGGAACTTGCGGCTTTTTATAAGGCAAACGGCATAACCATGTATGAAGGGCTTATGGCACTTTATGAAAAATATGGATATTACCGTGAAGGAATTAAAGCAATTACCCTTAAAGGAATTGAAGGACGTGAAAAAATTCAGTATATTATGGGTGCGTTAAGAAAAAATCCGCCTACAGAGTTTGTTGGAACTAAGGTTCAATGGATTAGAGATTACACAGTAAAGACATTCCGTAACCTTATAACTGGAGAAACGGAAGAAAATCGTTTGCCTTCTTCAAATGTATTGCATTATACACTTACAGACGGTGCGTGGGTTTGCGTAAGACCATCAGGAACAGAACCAAAAATTAAGATTTATTATGGCGTTAAAGGCACAAGCCTTATGGATTCAGAAGAAAAAGTAAGCCAGATAGAAAGTTATGTATGCAAATTGATTGACCAATTGTAAAAATTATGCCGTGGAGTTTTTGTTCCACGGCATTTATTTATTACATTATTTACATACATAGAAAATTAAATAAAAATACCCATTTATATTGCATTAATGTGAGCTTTTATACAAACTTTATTTTTTATACCAAAAACTATTGATATGATTGCAAATTAAGTAATATACTTAGAGAACAAAGTTAATTATAACGAAAATTTAAGATTATTGGCTTGTTTTGTATCGAATTATATAGAATTGGGTGTTTTTGATGAATGAAAATTTAAAAGGTTGGCTAGAAGCGGTTGTGGAAGCCTTAATTATAGTAGCTGTTTTATATTTTGTATTTTTTCCTGTTAAGGTAGAAGGGTTTTCTATGGAAAATACCCTTAGTGATGGAGACCGTGTTTTTGTAAGCAGAATAATGACTGATATGAAACTTTACGACAGGGGCGACATTGTGGTTTTTAAGCATGAGGCGGGCGGAAAGAATGAAAAGATGGTAAAGCGTGTTATTGCTCTTGAGGGCGAAAGAGTACGAATTGAAAACGGTAATGTGTACATAAATGAAGAATTGATGCAAGAGGATTATGTGACGTGTGAAACCCAGGGAAATATAGATGTTGTAGTTGATAAAAATAAAATTTTTGTGATGGGTGACAACCGTGAGGGAAGTACTGACAGCAGGGTGTTTGGTGCTATTGATGAAGGTGAAGTAAGTGGTAAAGTAGTGATGAAGTTATATCCTTTTGACAAATTTACGCTTTACAGATAAAAATTTGTACGCAAGGTTCAAATATGATATACTAAAGTGTCAAATTTCTTTTTATGTGTATTTTGAGGTGTATAATGAGAGGTAAATTTATTACAGTGGAAGGTACTGACGGTGCGGGAAAATCCACACAAATAGATCTTTTGGTTAAATATTTGCAGAACAAGGGTTTTGAAGTAGTTGTTACCAGAGAACCGGGTGGAACAAGTATAAGCGAGAAAATAAGGGAAATTATATTAGATGTAGAAAATGGCGAAATGAGCGATATAACGGAGGCGTTATTGTATGCCGCAAGCCGTGCACAGCATATAAACCAAAAAATTAAACCAGCGGTAGAGGCTGGAAAAGTGGTTATATGTGATAGATTTGTTGACAGCAGTATTGCATATCAGGGCTATGCAAGAGGTTTGGACATGAACCTTATAGAGGACGTAAACAGGTATGCTGTTGACAACATGACGCCAGACGCAACATTGTTTTTTGATATTAAGCCTGAAATTGGCATTGCAAGAAAGAAAAATGTTCAAAGTTTAGATAGAATTGAAAAGGAAGCACTGGATTTTCATTATAAAGTGTATAATGGATATAAGGAGTTACTGCAAAAGTATCCGCAAAGAATTAAACGTATTGATGCTGAAAAAGATGTGGAAGAAGTGCATGCACAGGTTGTAGAAGTTCTTAAACAAATACTGTAAATTATATTTTCAAGCATTAAGTGAAACGCATGTTTCACGTAACGGGTCAAGGGTAAGACCCTTGTGGGTGTTTGAGGGCAAAGCCCTCAAGGTTTTAGGTTTAATGGTTTTAGGTTTTAGAAGGTTTATTTTTTTGGAGGTGTTATTTATGATGCTTGTGCTGGCAATAATACATGATGAGGATGCACCGGATATTATGAAAATTTTAAACCAAAAAGGGTTTATGGTAACAAAGCTTTCCTCTACGGGTGGTTTTTTGCGTGCTGGAAATACAACGTTAATTACAGGTGTTGAGGATGATAAAGTTGATGAAGTAAGTGAAATTTTCAAAGAAAAATGTAAAATGCGAAAAAAGACAGTTGGAGAAAGCACTCCGTATACCAATATGGATGGATTTATGCGTAGACCAGTTGAAGTTGAGGTAGGTGGAGCAACCATATTTGTTATGGAGGTTTCTGAATTTATAAAAATTTAGGTGGAAATAGTATGTATGGGTTTGACGAAATTATAGGAAATGGACAGATAATTAAAAATTTAAAAAGTGCCATGCATAACAGCAGGGTTTCACATGCATATATTTTAAGTGGGCAGGAAGGCAGTGGTAAAAAGCTGATAGCCAAGGTCTTTGCAAAGGCACTGGAATGTGAAAATGGTATAGGCTCAGCCTGTGGAAAGTGCAGTTCCTGCAAAACCTTTGACAGTGATAATAACCCAGATGTTTTTTATGTTAAGCCAACCAAAACAAAGGCTTTGGGTGCAGACGATATAAGAGAACAGGTTTTAAAACGGGTTGATATAAAACAATATAAATACAGATATAAAATATTTATAATAGAAAACGCAGACAAAATGACAGTAGCGGCACAAAATGTGTTTCTTAAAACACTGGAAGAACCGCCTAGATATGCGGTTTTTTTATTGCTTGCCGAAAACCCAGAATTGTTTTTACCAACAGTGTTATCTCGGTGTGTAAGCTTTAAAATTCGCCCGCTTGGCAGTGAACAAGTGGAAGAATATATGGTGAAAAACAAAGGTGTACTACGAGAAGAAGCTTCGTTTTTGGCAGAATATGCAAGTGGAAGCATTGGAAGGGCAATTAAGCTAAGCGAAGACGAGGAATTTGGCACTATGCGTGAGGATATTACAAATAGGCTTTTTGCTTTAAGGGATACAGACCTTGCTACTGCGCTTATGTGGGCAAAGGAAATGGAAAAATATAAAGAAAACCCTGAAATGCTAGATATTGTTTACATGTGGTACAGGGATGTACTAGCAGCTAAAAAACTTGAAGACGAAAAATATATAATTCAAAAGGACAAGCTGCAAAGGATATTTGCACAGGCAAAAAAAGAAACCCTTATTGGGCTTAGCAAAACCCTTAGTGCGGTGTGGCAGGCAAAACGGCAGTTGTGGCAAAACGGCAATTTTGTGCTTACAATTGAAATAATGCTTATGAAAATAAAGGAGAGCTGAAATGGTTGAAGTAGTAGGTATTAGGTTTAAAAAGGCTGGCAAAGTTTATTATTTTGACCCAGACGGTCTTAAAATAGAAGAAGGACAGTGTGCTATTGTTGAAACTGCCAGAGGTGTTGAATTTGGCAGTGTTGTTAAGGGAAACACTCTTGTTAAGGACCAAGAGGTTTTTCAGCCTTTAAAAAAGGTTATGCGTGTGGCAACAGAAGAGGACAAAAAGCAGGAGGAAGAAGACAAAATAAAGGAACAGGAAGCATTTGTAATTTGCGAGGAAAAAATAAATAAGCACAAACTTGTTATGAAACTTGTGGATGTGGAAATTACATTTGACCACAACAAGCTTATTTTCTATTTTACTTCCGATGGACGCGTTGATTTTAGAGAGCTTGTTAAAGAGCTTGCCGCTGTTTTTAGAACCCGTATTGAACTTAGGCAGATAGGTGTTAGAGATGAGGCAAAAATGCTTAATGGCATAGGTATATGTGGTCGTTCCCTCTGTTGTGCAACCTTCCTTGGTGATTTTACACCAGTGTCAATTAAAATGGCTAAGGAACAGAATTTATCTCTTAATCCAACTAAAATAAGCGGTATATGCGGTAGACTTATGTGCTGTCTTAAATATGAAGAGGATGTTTACGAGGAGCTTAACAAAAATCTGCCTAATGTTGGAGATACAATAAGCACTCCTGACGGAACAGGTGATATACTTTCTGTTAATGTGCTTATGCAACAGGTTAAAGCTGTTGTGCGTAAAAAAGAAAATGACCCACCAACAATTGGTTTCTACAAGGTTGAAGAAATTGAGGTAATAAGGGCTAAAAAAGCCAAAAAGCAACCTCAGCCAGATCAAATTAAAAAAACTGTTGTAAAAGAAAATGCAAATGCTGATATATTAGACTTAGACTTGGAAGATTGATATGGAATACAACGTTGAAATAAAGGAATTTGAAAGAGTAGACGATTTGCATCGCAATGGATATTTGATTATTCAAGACCCAAAAAGATTTTGTTTTGGTGTGGACGCGGTTTTATTAAGCGATTTTGCAGAGGCAAACAAGGGCGATAAAGTTTTAGACTTAGGCACTGGAACAGGCATTATTCCAATTTTAATGGAAGCTAAAAGCAATGGAGAGCATTTTTGGGGATTGGAAATACAGGCGGAAAGTGCAGAAATGGCACAGCGAAGTGTTAAGCTTAATAAGTTGGATGAGAAGATTGATATTGTGCAAGGTGACATAAAGGAACTTAGCAGTATTTTTAAGGCATCTTCTTTTGATGTAATTACCACAAACCCACCATATATGAACACTGGTGGTGGCATTACAAATGATTATAGTCCAAAGGCAATTGCACGCCATGAGGTTTTAGTAAGCCTTGAGGACATTGTAAGAGAATCATCAAGGCTGCTTAAATTTGGCGGACGGTTTTATATGGTTCACAGACCACAAAGACTTGCAGATATTATGTGCTTTTTGCGTGAATATAAGCTTGAACCAAAAAAACTGAGATTTGTTCAGCCATATGCCCACAAAGAGCCTAATATGGTGCTTATTGAGGCTGTAAGAAGTGGCAAACCTATGGTAAAGGTACTGCCAACCCTAGTTATTTATGGCGAAGATGGCAAGTATACTCAAGAAACCATAAAAATATATTATGAGTAAGGCTTTGAGATTTAGGCGAGAAAATGCTGATTAATTCAAATATCAAAAAATAAATTTAGATTTAGAGGCAAAAATGGAGTGTAAAGGGCATTTTATGAAATAAAATGCTATGGAGCCACTATATTTTTTGTAAATTGATTTTTTGATAACATAAAATCAGCGTTTCCATGAGTTCTAATTTTAAAGCTAAGGAGATAAAAATGAGCGGAACTTTGTATTTGTGTGCAACACCCATAGGAAACTTGGACGACATTACGCTGCGTGTACTTAATTTGCTTAAAACCTGTGACCTTATAGCAGCAGAGGATACCCGTCATACGCTGAAGCTTTTAAACCATTTTGAAATAAATACACCAATGACAAGCTATCACGACCACAACCGAATAAGCAAAGGGCCATACTTAATTGAAAAACTTAAAAGCGGTTTAAATATTGCACTTGTAACCGATGCAGGAATGCCAGGAATATCTGACCCTGGTGAGGATTTGGCAAGGCTTTGTTATGAGGAAGGTGTTCCAGTTACAGTTGCACCAGGTGCTTCGGCGGCAGTTACGGCACTGGTACTTTCGGGCATGGCTACACGTAGTTTTATATTTGAAGGGTTTCTTCCTGTAGATAAAAAGGAAAAGGCAAAGGTGTTGGCAAGATTAGAACGTGAAGAACGTACGGTGATTTTTTATGAAGCACCTCACAGGCTTACAGATACTTTAGCAGAACTTTTAAAAGCGGCAGGCAACCGAAATGCGGCGTGTATACGTGAGCTTACAAAAAAGTTTGAAGAAGTGCGAAAAGCACCTATTGAGGAACTGCTTGTATTTTACAAGGAAAATCCACCTAAAGGTGAGTTTGTAATAATAATTGAAGGTGCAGATGGAGCGGTACTTCGACAGGAAGAAATAGAGGGCTTTGAAAAAATGCCACTTGATGAACACATGAAGTTGTACACTGACAAAGGAATTACAGAGAAAGAAGCAATGAAACAGGTTGCAAAGGATAGAGGATTATCCAAAAGAGATATATATGCACAGTTAAAACAGTGAATTAAACAGTTAATAGGATAAGTGAAAATTATGAATGCACCTTTATTTGAAAAACTGAATACATATAAAGACAGCGATGTATATCCTTTTCATATGCCTGGGCATAAAATGGGAAGAGGCATAGATATAAAAGATGTTTTTGCAATGGACATTACTGAAATTGATGGATTTGATAATCTTCACCATGCAGAAGGAGTTATTGATGAGGCACAAAAAATGTGTGCAAAAACCTTCGGAGCAGAAGAAAGTTTTTTTATTGTTAATGGCTCTAGTTCTGGCATCATAGCCGCAATAATGAGTATATGCGGTGACGGAGAGAAGATTATTATTGCCAGAAACAGCCATAAAAGTGTTATGGACGGGCTGGTGCTTAGTGGAGCCAACCCGAGCTACGTTATGCCAGAAATTGTAGAAGAGTATAATGTTTTTGGAGCTGTTAGCACAGAGGAAGTAGAAAAAGTTTGTAATGAGAATCCAGAGGCAAAGGCGGTTATAATTGTTAGCCCAACCTTTGAAGGGATTGTAAGTGATATAGATAGTATTGCAAATATTGTTCACCAAAGAAATATGTTACTTATTGTGGATTCTGCACATGGTCCACATATGCATTTTAACAGTTATTTTCCAAAAACGGCTATAGAGTGCGGTGCAGATATTGTTATTGAAAGCCTTCACAAAACATTGCCATGCCCAACACAGGCATCGGTTTTGCATATTTCAGGCACTAGGGTAAACAGGGAAAGATTAAAAAAATGCCTTGCTATGGTTCAAACTTCCAGCCCGTCGTACATTTTTATGGCGGCAATAGATAAGTGCAGAGACTATTTGGATAATCAAGGGAAAACCGATTTTGAAAGTTATGTTATACGTTTAAAGAAATTTAGAGAAGATACGAAAGAACTTAAAAATTTAAGACTTATGGATGACAGTATTGTTGGCAAAAATAATGTTTTCGATTATGATTTGGGGAAACTGGTATTTTTTTCGGATAGTATTAACTGCATTGAAATTGGAGATATTTTAAGAAAGAAATATAAAATTGAACTTGAAATGAGCTGTCCTACACATTGTATTGCTATGACCTCTGTTTCGGACACACAGGATGGTTTTGACAGGCTTAGAAATGCTATTATTGATATTGATAAAACCCTTGATACAATAGAAAAAAGAAAAAATGTTAGTTTTGTTTTTCCTAAACCTGTTGTAAAGGTTTCTCCACGGATAGCGTTTTACTCAAAAAGTACTGATGTGTGCTTAAAAGACAGCATAGGTGAGATTTCTGCAGAATATGTTATTCCATATCCACCAGGCATTCCACTTATTTCGCCTGGAGAAAAAATTACCGCCCAAATAGTAAATACATTAGACAAATATATTAATGACAACGTAAATATAATAGGAATGAAGAATTCGTTACTTGAAAAAATTTCCGTTTTGATGTAACCTATAGTGCAGGAGGTGAGGCACATGCTTGAAGGATTTTATAAACTAACAACGTTGGACTATTTATACGCAGCATTAGCCGCATTTATTATTACTCAGCTTATACTTGCTGTTTCCAGGTTTATGAAGATTTCTAAAGAAAATTCAAAGGGATTCGTAAGCTATAGAGAGGCTGATAGAATTTTGGTTATAAAAAAATGTATAGCTATGTTTCCAGTAGAAACTATATATTTTAGAGGCAAAGTATTTACCAAGGGTATGAAGGTGCGAATTACTACGTTGCAGAAAAGAATTATTGAAGGCGAACTTATTGGAAAGAATGAAATGGATATTTTATGTATAGTTGCAGGACAGCATATTATAGCCCATGAAATTGGAAAAATTGAGGACATTACTGAAATGTCCAGTGGTTTAACTGAAAATAATTTATAAATAATAAGCCAAAGAGCAAATTAAATAAATTTGCGCTTTTGGCTTATTATTACGTTATATACATATTAGTTGAGAATGATTATTGATTAATGCAACAGCTTGGGTTATAATATTCAATTAGAGAAAGGCTGATTAATTTAAACATAAAAAAAGAAACTTAGATTTAGCATTAAAAAAAGTGAGCGTAAAGGCATTCTTTGCAATAATTCTATGGAGCTACCAGATTTTTTGTGAATTTATTTTATTATAACATTAAATCAGTATTTCCTCAGGAATAATAAAAATATAAGATTAAAATTAGATTTTCAGGAAAAGTGATTTTTCACTGGAGGGAAAGAAATGAGAGCGTTAGACAGATTACGGCTTGGAATAGATATAGGCTCTACCACAGTTAAGGTGGTAGTTGTGGATGAAAAGCTTAAGCCGTTATTTTTTCAATACAAAAGGCATTTTTCAGAAATAAAGGAGACACTTACAGAATTAATTGGAAATGCACATAATGAGTTGGGTAAATGCAGGTTTACGGCTATGATGACAGGCAGTGGCGGGGTTGCCATGGCAGATGCTATTGGAGTTGAATTTATTCAAGAGGTTGTGGCTACAGCTAATGCAGTTGAAGCAGTTGCACCTAAAACCGATGTTGCCATTGAGCTTGGTGGTGAGGATGCAAAAATTATATATTTTAAAGGTGGAATAGAGCAAAGAATGAATGGTGTTTGTGCTGGAGGCACAGGCAGTTTTATTGACCAAATGGCATCCCTTTTGCAAACAGATGCCCAAGGGCTTAATGATTACGCAAAAAATTATAATGTTATTTATCCTATAGCAAGCAGATGCGGAGTGTTTGCTAAAACAGACATTCAGCCTCTTATTAACGAAGGTGCGGCAAAAGAAGATTTGGCGGCATCTATTTTTCAAGCAGTTGTAAACCAAACCATTAGCGGACTTGCTTGTGGTAAGCCAATACGAGGTAATGTTGCGTTTTTAGGTGGACCTTTACACTTTTTATCTGAGCTTAGGAAAAGATTTATTGAAACACTTAATTTAACGGCAGAAACAACAATCATACCTGAAGGTTCCCATCTGTTTGCCGCATTTGGTGCGGCAGTAAGTGCAAAAGAGAATACAGTAGTAACTGATTTTGAAACAATAGAAAAGAATCTTAATGAAATTGGCGAACTTACAATGGAGGTTAGCCGTCTTGAGCCATTATTTAAGGATGAGGATGAATATAATGAATTTACGGAAAGGCACAGTGCTGAAAAAGTAAAAAGGCTTGACCTTTCAACCTACAGCGGAAATGCCTTTTTGGGCATTGATGCTGGTAGTACAACAACAAAGGCGGCTCTTGTTTCTGAAAATGGAGAACTTCTCTATTCGTTTTACGCAAGTAACGAGGGAAATCCTTTAAAGGTAGTTATGCACGCACTAAACGACCTTTATAGCCAACTTCCAGCCTCTACAAAGATTAAAAATTCCTGTGTTACAGGTTATGGCGAGGGGCTTATTAAAGAAGCTCTTATGATAGATTTGGGTTACATTGAAACTGTTGCTCACTACAAAGCGGCGGCATTCTTTAAGCCGGATGTTGATTTTATTTTGGACATTGGCGGTCAGGACATGAAGTGCATAAGAATAAAGGACAATGTTATTGACAGTGTTCTGCTTAACGAGGCGTGCTCATCGGGATGTGGTTCTTTTATTGAGACCTTTGCCAAAGGGTTGAATTATAACGTTGAAGATTTTGCAAAGGTGGCACTTTTCAGCAAAACACCAATAGACCTTGGTTCTCGTTGCACTGTTTTTATGAATTCACGTGTTAAACAGGCACAAAAAGAAGGTGCACAGGTAAGCGATATTTCCGCAGGGCTTGCTTATTCTGTAATAAAAAATGCATTGCTTAAGGTAATAAAAATTTCAGACCCTAAAGCATTAGGCAAAAGCATTGTTGTGCAGGGTGGAACTTTTTACAACGATGCGGTGCTTAGAAGCTTTGAATTTATAAGCGAACGTGACGCTATAAGACCAGATATTGCAGGCATTATGGGTGCATTTGGAGCAGGGCTTATTGCAAGGGAAAAATATAAAGAGGGTTACGAAAGTACACTTATAAGCCAACAGGCTATGAACAACCTTGAAATAAAGGCGACTCATACAAGGTGCGGACGATGTACAAATAATTGTTTACTTACCATAAATACTTTTAACGGCGGAAGGCGATTTATAACAGGCAATCGTTGCGAAAAAGGTGAGGGTAAGGTAAAGGCAGGCATGGATATTCCTAATCTTTTTGAATACAAAAAGAATAGGTTGTTTGATTATGTCAGCCTTGAACCACAAAGTGCAAAACGTGGTGTTATTGGCATTCCACGAGTGCTTAATATGTATGAAGACTATCCTTTTTGGCATACAGTTTTAACAGACCTTGGTTTCAGCATTACTCTTTCACCTTTTTCCAACAAGGGAATATACGAAGAGGGTATTGAAAGCATACCAAGTGAAAGTGTTTGTTATCCTGCAAAGCTTGTTCATGGGCATATTATGAACCTTATACAAAGCGGTGTTAAAACTATTTTTTACCCTAGCATTGCCTATGAAAAGCCAGATGTTAAGGGTGTGGACGAAACCTACAATTGCCCAATAGTTGCTAGCTACAGCGAAAATATTAAAAACAATGTAGAAGAATTAAAGGAAAATGATATTAGATTTATGAATCCTTTCCTCTCTTTTAAAAATAAAGAGGCACTTATAAAACGTCTTACAGATGAATTTAAGTACTACAATGTGACTGCAAAAGAGGTTACGCAGGCTGTTGAAAAAGGCTGGGTAGAGTGGGAAAATTTCAGAAATGATATGCACAAAAAGGGTGAAGAAACCCTTGAATACATAAAAAATAATAACCTTACGGGAATTGTACTTGGTGGCAGACCGTACCACATAGACCCAGAGGTGAACCACGGTATACCTGAACTTATTACAGGGTTTAACATTGCTGTACTTACAGAGGATAGTGTTGCACACCTTGGTAAGGTGGAAAGACCACTGGTAGTGCGTGACCAATGGATGTATCACAGCCGTTTATACGGAGCGGCGGCTTTTGTTAAAACACAGGAGCATATTGAATATGTTCAGCTTAACAGCTTTGGCTGCGGGTTAGATGCTGTAACAACTGATGAAGTTAAGGATATACTTAACGCCGCAGGAAAGGTTTACACAAGTCTTAAAATAGACGAGGTTAATAGCCTTGGTGCGGCAAGAATACGTGTACGTAGTCTTATTGCGGCTATGGAGGATAGACGAGATAAGAATATTGGCATAAAGGTTGGAGATGCCAGCTTAAAGCGTATTATTTTTACAGAGGAAATGAGAAAAGACTATACACTGCTTTGTCCTCAGATGGCACCTATTCATTTTGATATTTTAAAAGAAGCCTTTAACAGT
>JAQVIB010000217.1 GCA_028695945.1 Lachnospiraceae bacterium | reverse complement strand
CTTTACCACCACGTTGTATGCTTCATCTTGATATACAAAAAAGCCCTCTGCTTTGGCAATAGCTGATATATAGTCGCTAATAGCTTTTTCGTTACTGCTTCCACGAGGAATTTTGCTTATTTCTTCAAATATTTCAAGTACCTCTTTAGGTTCTAGTCCGTTTAAAACATTCATTGCCATCTCTCCCTTTCTATATAATATCCCTGTTTATCCACATATATTCATACATAAAATTTAAGACTGATAACAAACCTTGGGCATTGCCCAAACCCACTTGCTTTTTGAAAAAAGCAAGACCAAAAACTTTCATTAAAACCGCATATTCATGCGGTTTTGCATGGGTCAATGAGGCAATGGCAAAGAAGTGACATCTGTTCGAAGAGCAGCTTTGCGCAGCAAAGTGCTGACCGATACTTGACTTAATCAGCGTTTTACTAAAGAAAACCGTGGTACACTGCTGTTCCACCCTTGCAACCCATTAAACGGTACAGGTGTGGGGCAATGCACCACGGTCATATATTTTCACATATCTTTATGAAAATTGTTAGTTCTTAAAGCTGTGTATAGGTGCAGGTATTCTTCCGCCACGGTTAATGAAATCTGCACAGCTGAATTTGTTTACAGGCATAATTGGAGCATATCCAAGTAAACCTCCAAACTCAATCATCTCGCCAACACCCTTACCAATAACAGGTATTAAACGAACTGCCGTTGTCTTGTTGTTAATCATACCAATTGCCGCTTCATCTGCAATAATACCAGAAATTGTTGTTGCTGGTGTATCTCCTGGTATTGCAATCATATCTAACCCAACAGAGCAAACGCAAGTCATTGCTTCAAGCTTTTCTAAGGTAAGTGCTCCGCATTGTGCAGCTTCAATCATTCCGTTGTCTTCACTTACAGGAATAAACGCACCGCTTAAACCGCCAACATAACTGCTTGCCATAACTCCGCCTTTTTTAACATTGTCGTTAAGCATAGCAAGTGCCGCTGTAGTACCAGGTGCACCAGCCTCCTGCAAACCCATTTCCTGAAAAATCTCGGCAATACTATCGCCAACAGCAGGGGTTGGAGCAAGAGATAAATCGATTATACCAAAAGGAACATTAAGGCGTTTTGACGCTTCCTGTGCCACAAGCTGACCAACACGTGTAATTTTAAATGCAGTCTTTTTAATAGTTTCGCACAAGGTTTCAAAATCCTCACCACGACACTCTTCAAGAGCCTTTTTAACAACACCAGGACCACTTACACCTACGTTAATAACGCAGTCCTTTTCACCAACACCGTGGAAAGCACCTGCCATAAATGGGTTGTCCTCAACAGCATTGCAGAAAATAACAAGCTTTGCACAACCAAGGCAGTTGTTGTCCTTGCTAGCATGTGCAGTTTCAAGTACAATTTCGCCCATGCGTTTAACTGCATCCATGTCCAAACCATTGCGTGATGTACCAATGTTTACAGAAGAACAAACAACGTCTGTTTCGCTAAGTGCCTGTGGAATAGAGTTAATAAGTGCCAAATCACTTGGTGTACAGCCCTTATGCACAAGTGCTGAAAAACCGCCAATAAAGTTAACGCCAACAGCCTTTGCCGCTTTGTCCAAGGTTTTTGCAATAGACACATAGTTTGTTTCCTTACAGCCAGCCGCCGCAATAGCAATTGGTGTAACGGATATACGCTTGTTTACAATTGGGATACCAAACTGCTTTTCAAGGTCGTTTCCAACCTTTACTAAATCCTTAGCACAGGTAGTAATTTTGTTATATATTTTTTCATTGAATTTATTAATATCTGCATCAGCACAATCTAAAAGACTAATGCCCATAGTAATTGTTCTAACGTCCAAATTTGCACCTTTAATCATTTCATTTGTTTCTAAAATTTCTCTCTTAGAAATCATTGCCTTGTTCCTCCTGTTTTTAGATTCTATGCATACTGTCAAAAATAGCCTCGTGCTGAAGCTTAATTTCAACGCCTATTTCACTGCCTAAATCAGCAAGACCTTGATAAACAGCCTCAAAAGGAACAGCACTGTTTTCCATATCCACAATCATCATCATGTTAAAGTAGCCTTGTACAATAGTTTGAGAAATATCAAGAATGTTAATGCCGTTATCTGAAAGATAAACGCACACCTTTGCAATAATACCCACCTTGTCTTTTCCTAAAACAGTAATAATACCATTCATCTTTTACTACCTCCTATTATTAATAAACATTTGTTTAATTTATACAATATTTCTTACGTTATATTATACATAATGTTTAACATACCCGCAATAACAAAAACCTACAAAAAAATTTTATTGTTTGACCTTGGTGTGTTCATTTTGTTTAATAAATTAAAGTGATAAAGCATATTGAACCTTAAACCCTTTTCATATTTTTATAATTAGTTTTGACCAAGCAGTAACCTTCTTATTCTTTTTTCATACAATGTACTATAAAAGAAAGGAGGTGTGAACATGTATTCAAGCAATATGTATGATGCTTATTATAATTCAACATGTAGTCAAGATGTGGCTGGCGGTTGGTTACCAAGTGGTGGTGGTGGATGTGGTTGTAAACCACCTATTCCTCAGTGTTGCTGTAAAGGTGCTACTGGTGCAACTGGTGCTACTGGTCCTATTGGTGCTACTGGTGCTACTGGCGGAACTGGTGCTACTGGTCCTGTTGGCGGAACTGGTGCTACTGGTGCTACTGGCCCTACTGGTGCTGCTGGTGTAACTGGTCAAACTGGTGCTACTGGCCCTACTGGCGAAACTGGTGCTACTGGTGCTACCGGTGCTACTGGCCCTGCTGGTGCTACTGGTGCA
>JAQVIB010000037.1 GCA_028695945.1 Lachnospiraceae bacterium | reverse complement strand
GAAACGATTTAGACAGACCTGTTAAAATTGAGTCTGTTATGGCTAACGGCGTAATTAAAATAAGATTTTTATCACCTGGCAATCCTAATATAGGCGATATAAAAGTTAATGTAACACAAAGCGGCGCCACATACTATCTTAACAGATACGTTAATGGCGTAGTTAATTACACTGCAACTAGCCGCTACAAAGGCTAATATAAAAAAGTGGGTATTTTCAAATTAGGCTTAAAGCCTTGAAAACGCCCACTTTTTCTATTTTTGACGAAAATAAATTCCGCCCCATACTGAATGCAAAGCTTGGGTATTGCCCAAACCCACCCGCTTTTAAAAAAGCGAGACCAAAAACTTTCATTAAAACCGTATATCTATGCGGTTTTATAAAAGTCAATGCGGTAATGTCAAAGACACGCCATATGTCCGGAGGTCAGCTTGGCGTAGCAAAGCGCTGACTATACCATTAGAAATTTATTCAGATTTTAGTTTTTCCCGTACTTTAAAGATAAAACCTCTAATATTTTATTTTTCTATATTAGTATTTTCCGCCCATTTGGCTGATATCTACTGGTTCATCACTATAGTCATATTTTTCTTCATAACTTTCAGTAACCCCACCATCGTTATTCATGCTTATTTTAAAATAGCTAACCAAATCTTTTAAAATTTCAGCCTGCCCATTAAGTTCCTCAGACGCTGCTGCACTTTCCTCCGATGTAGCAGAATTTGTTTGAACTACAGCAGAAATCTGGTCTACACTAACGGTAACTTGATTAACTGAATCTGTCTGCTCTGCTGAAGCTTCAGCAATTTTTGTTATTCTTTCATTTACCTGTACTACTTTTTCCACAATAGAAGATAACGCCTTTGCTGTATTATCTGCAATTCTCGTTCCCTTTTCAACCGCATTAATGGAATCTTCAATAAGCTGAGTAGTGTTTTTAGCCGCTTCAGCACTTTTCTGTGCAAGGTTTCTAACTTCATCCGCAACAACAGCAAAACCCTTGCCAGCCGTACCTGCTCTGGCAGCCTCTACCGCAGCGTTAAGGGCAAGTATGTTTGTTTGGAAGGCAATATCATCAATAGTTTTAATAATTTTGCCAATCTCACCAGACTTGTTTGTTATTTCTTCCATCGCTTCCATCATTTCTTTCATATACTCGTTGCCCGCCATTACATCTTCACCAGATTTTTTGGAAAGATCATTTGCCACTTTTGCATCTTCCGCATTAACCTTATTTTTATCAGCAATTTCCTTAATTATAACTGATAAATCCATAATGCTAGCCGCCTGCTGGGTTGTGCCTTGAGACAAGGCCTGTGCTCCACTGGACACTTGGTTCGAGCCACTTGCAACTTGCTCTGCAGATACTTTTATATTTCCAACCGTTTCGTTAAATTTCTCAACAATCTGTTCCATAGAATCATGTATCTCTTTGAAATCTCCAACATATTCTGCATTGCTTTTAACGGTTAAATTGCCACGTGCTATTTCACCAAGTACATTGGAAATATCTGAAATCATTTGCTGAAATACAACGCCTAAATGTTTAACACTATGCGACATTTTTCCAATTTCATTGTCCTTGGCTATATCAACATCAAATTGCAAATTTCCTTTTTCCATTTCTTCTATAGCACCCAAAATTTGAGAAATAGGTATTACAATTCTGTTTGCTATGCGAAGCATTAAGAAAACTGCAATAAGAAGAGCTATAATACCCACTACAGATAATTGGATAATTGAGGTTTTTACCTGTGCCATAAACTCTGAAGTAAGTGCGGTTACATTTATAGACCATCCATTTGTACCCTCAATAGAGTTGTAAGATCCAAACTTGCCGTCACCCTTCCAAGTATAAAAACCAAAATCGGATTCACCGTTTGCCATTCTTGTTTCCAGTGCAGCAACTGTTTTGTAAAGTTTAGGATCTTTTTTAACATCCTCCAAGTTATTCTGTTGATTTAAAACCAAGCTAAAATCGTTGTGGGCAACCTTTGCACCTTTATTGTTAAGTATGTATGTGCTTCCCGTATTTCCCATTTTAACTTCTGCTATTATATCGCCAAATGTAGAATATGGAAGCTTAATAAGTACAGAGCATTCTGGCGAATATACTGCCAAATCAAAGTATGCATTTTCTCCATCTACAATAGGGTCGCTTAGGAAACTACCTTGTGACTTGGACTGTACAAAAGCATTGTTATTGGCATAGCTTTTTCCATCTATAACACTAATGCCATTTTTGTCCAAAACCTGAATATCTTCCACCACATAGGATTTACTTAAAGTTTCAGCATACTTTTTTATATCAGCTTTCGTTGGTTTAAAAACAGTATTATAGGCTTGAATGTCTGCCGCCAAGGTCTTATAGTTGTCTATTGTCATTGTAACCTTGTTAGATGCTAATTCTGAAGCTTCTTTAACACTTTTAATAAGTGCCTGTGTAGTAGCATTTTTAATGGCAAAAATGGATAACCCTGTCAGTAGTGCACCAACTAAAAAAACAACCACACTTGTAATAACAACCAACTCTTTTTTGATACTTTTACCCTTAAAATTCAATTTTTTCATACTCTGCCTCCAATTCTATATTCTTGTTGTCAAAATAGAAATAACATCCATCTGTGAATTTATTGCTTTTTTACACCCTATGGATTATATATCGGCAGATAATGTAAAAACTTTATATTGAATTTTACTGATTCAAAAAATTTATTGTATTTTTTACTACAAAATTTTAATTTTTGTATATTTTTACATGCAATTGTACTAAATCATTAAAAATTTCGTTTTGTCCTCATTGCAACCTACTCTTCTTCAGAAGAAACTACTGGTGTATCCGTTTTCTTGCTTCCTTTTGATGTTGTTATATCCTTAAAAGTAAAACAAAAAAGTGGACGGTGTATATTCCCTCCTAAATATTTTATGTTAACATCAAGCCAAAGCAATTTTCCATTACCGTCATAACGCCTCAGTACAATTTCCCCTAACCCACGGCTTTTGCACACATTTCTGCATTTTTCAATAAGTAAAACTCTATCCTCTTCAAAAACCTTACATAATATATTACCTGCATCTTCATATAATGTTTGTGGATTATAGCCCATAGTTTGGTAGTACCCGTCATTTACACGTATTACCTCCAAACGGTCTTCCACAAGTTCATAAATTCCAATGCCACCAATAATACTATTAAATATTTGGTTGGAAACAAAATTAGGATTAAACAATTCATTATAATTAATAGACTCATCGTAAGCCATAATTTTCTCCTGCAAAACGTTATCCGACTTCTTCACAAATATTTGAAATTGAAGTTTTGGAAGTGGGCGTGAAAAAAAGTAGCCCTGTACCATGTCGCAGCCTATGCTCTTTAGAAAATCTAACTGTCCTTTTGTTTCAACACCAACAGCAATTACAGGCATATTAAGCCACTTGGCCATACGCACAACAGCTGTAATAATACTTCCAAACCTTCCAGATTTATCAAAGTCCTCTAAAAATCTTAAATCTACTTTCAGTGCATCAATAGGCACATCCTTTAGCATATTAAACGAAGAATACCCTGAACCAAAATCGTCCATTAGTATAGAAAAACCACGTTTTTGCAAAGTTTTGATTACATCTGAATGCTGATATGTGTTTTTAGAATAAGTATTTTCAGTTATCTCAAATTGCAACATAGATGTGTCTATTACATATTTTCTAACCAATTCCATTACTTTGTTGCAAAAATCCGGTTCATAAATATTTACTGATGAAATATTTACAGAAACAGGCAAAAATTGCTCTCCACTGTCCTTCCACTCCTTCAGTTGTTTACATACGGTCTCCAAAACAAAAACATCCAACTGCATTATAAATCCATTTTTTTCAAATATAGAAATAAATTGTCCTGCCGGAATAATCTTTTTTATTGGATGATTCCATCTTACTAACGCTTCTGCACTTACTACCTTTCCCAAGGATAAGCTGAAAATTGGTTGATAGTACACTTCAAACTGTTCTTCTGCCAACGCTATATTTATATCCTTTATCAAACGCTGTTCCTCCAGAAGACTAGAGCGATACTTGTCCTTATAAAATGCATATGGTTTTGTAATGTTGCCTCTAACACTTTGAAGTGCAAGATTTGCCCTATCGCACATAATATCCACAGGCAATGTAATATCATCTACCATATATATTCCAAAATTCGAAGCCACAGCATAATCCGCTTTGTATCGCCCAACTCCTTCATTAATCCTTTTTATAATTTCCTCAATATCCAGCAAATAATATGGTAAACACATTACAAAGTGGTCTCTCTCAAGCCTTCCGTAAGTTCCAATGCCTTTAATTAATTCTGCTAATGTTTTTGCCATTCCAATCAAAATTTTGTCTCCCTCTTTAACTCCAAAGAGGTCGTTTATCAACTTAAAGCGTTCTATATTCCACCTTATAATTACATACTTTTTATGTGTATTTTCTCTAAGCATCTGCGAGGTTTTTTCAATAAAGGTATCCTTTGTATATATACCTGTAAGCTTGTCATACTTGCTTTTGTACTTAAACTCAAGCTGATTTTTTACTACAATATTTTTTACCCTTCTTCTAATTATTTGAGACTTAAACGGCTTTGCAATAAAATCGGCTGCACCTAATTCAAGTGCTTTTATTTCGGTATATTCATCATCCTGCTGGGTAACCATTACAATTGGAATACCCGAGAAATTACTGTCTTCCTGCATTTTTTCCAAAAATTGAAATCCATTCATTTGCGGCATAATAGCATCCAACAGAATAATAGATACAGGAGTTCCTGCTCTTAAAATTTCCATTGCCTCCTGCCCATTTTTAGCTTCAATAAACTCATACTCACCCAAAAAAACTCTTTTAAGTCCTCCTCTGCTCATTTCAGAATCATCTACAATAAGCATAATTGGTTTGTCATGCATTCTGTTCACCCCTCATAAATAAATGACTAATTTCAAAAACAAAAAACTTCCTTATCCAAAATAATTTATATAGGAAGTTCTTCTTTAAATATAATTCAAATTCACCATTTTTTTTGCAAATTACGATGCAAATTAGATTGGTTATATACTCTATTTCCAACCCACAGATATACCTTGCATAATTTTAGCAAAGCAAACTAAAACCAATGCTTGTTGATTACCACTTTATCATGTTTTTGTACTTCTTTCAATGGAATGTGTTAAATTCCGACAATATTTTTCATCTTTTATCCTCTCTTTTAACTTAAAAAACCACCCTTCAAATTAATGAAGGGTGACGTAAAAAATTCAATTATTCAATTATTTTACCATCTGTTGATATAGTTACCACTTGCCAAGGAATAAATTTTCCACTATTTTGCAAAGCAGTTTTAACTGCATGTTCGATACCTCCGCAACAAGGAACTTCCATCCTTACAACTGTAACTTCCTTAATATCATTGTTTTTAATAATCTCTGCAAGCTTTTCGCTGTAATCCACCATATCTAATTTAGGGCAACCAATAATTGTTACATGATTGCGTATAAATTTCTGGTGGAAATCGCCATAAGCAAAGGCACTGCAATCTGCTGCTACCAGAAGCTTAGCTCCATCAAAATACGGTGCTTTTATAGGAAGAAGCTTTATTTGTACTGGCCATTGCATAAGCTGGCTTTCAACAGCATTGTTCACTGCAACCCTCTGTTCTGTATTTCGTGTTATACTTTTTGCATTTGTGCCAGGGCATCCGCAAGCAAGTGGTTCCGCCTTTGCCGCCTGATTTGCTTTTACAGCCGCTTCATCATACGCTGCCGCTTCCCTTTCTTCAAAACTAATTGCGTTTGTTGGACAAGTTGGAAGGCAATCTCCAAGTCCATCACAATAGTCATCTCTTATTAATTTTGCTTTGCCGTCAATCATAGCAATTGCATTTTCGTGGCAAGCTTCTGCACATGCACCACAGCCATTACATTTTTCTTCGTTAATTTTAATAATTTTTCTAATCATATTCTTATCCCTCCCAGGTATTAGTAGTCTTGTTTGTTATGTGATTATAATACTATACAGAGACTAAAAAATACGTTGTTTTTACAACAAAAAAGGTCGCCCGAAAATTTTTTTCGCACGACCTTAATAATTTTTATAAAGCTATTTTACATTCCCATACTTGCCAGTGGAATAAATACAGCCAATGTAATAAATGGTATTAAAATCTGGGTAATTGCTATATCAAAATACGCTTCCTTATGTGTAAGTTTACAAATACCAAGAAGTGTAATTTGTGCACCCTGGTGAGGAAGTGTATCAAGGGTACCTGCTGCAATAGCACCAATTCTATGTACATACTCAAGGTTAATACCCATTTTAATAAATATGTCTGTAAGGGCATCAAATGCAACACCCATACCACCTGAAGCAGAACCACAAGCACCTGCACAAACTGCGACTGTTATGGCAACAAATACCATTGGGGAAATTGACATTCCCTGAAGGGATTGAATAAGGTCTGCAAAGCCCTGTGTATTTTTTACTACACCACCAAAACCAACTACTATAGCTGTGTTAAGAATTGCAACGCCAGAGTCTGCCGCACCTTTGTTAAACACTTTAACCCAATCGTTAACACTACCAACTCTTTTAAACATAAGAGCTGTTGCAACAATAACGCCTGCCATAACAGATGTTTCAACAGGAATTTTAAATGCATTAAAGCAAATAAGGATAACTGCAATTGGAATAAAAGCAATAACTGGGTGTGGAAGATCTTTTTCTTCGCCCTCATCAAGTTCTTCTGGGTCAAGCTGTCTTACAAGTAAAGGATCATGGAATAAACGACCTTTTTCTGTAAATTTTCTTGCCCTGTATTCAAGCCATACAAATATCAATACAAACTCAACAATAGAAGCAATTAATGATGGAAGAAAAGCTGCTGTTGATGGTGTTCCAAGACTTTTCATTGCTATTACGTTCTGTATTGATGGTGAACCAGGTGCTGTCATAGACCATGTCCAGCAACCTGCTGAAATTGCCGCTGGAATAAGCATACGGGTAAGGTTTGCTTTTCTAAATAACTGAAGTGCGATAGGGTAGATTACGAAGAATACAACGAATCCGCTAACGCCACCGAATGTAAGAATACCAGTAATACACATAATAAGTGGGGCAACAAATTTGTCGTGTGACAAACCGCTTAAAAATTTAGCGATAGATTCTGCTGCACCAGTAAACTGATAAACTGCACCAAACAAAGCACCAACAAAGAATACTAAAAAGAACTTTGTTACGTATGAAGATGCCGCTGGCATAAAGGATTCCTGCAAACTAGTAAGTATTGGAAGCCCTGAAAAAACAACTACGAAAATAGTTACAAGTGGTGCTAGAATAAGTGCGTTAATTTGTTTGAATGCCAATACGCCGAAAAGTATAAGCGCAACAAGCAAAATCAAAATATTAAAATTCATATAAATTCCCCCTAAATAATAGATTTTTATAACTCCATCACTTAATAAAATACAAAATTTTAATTTTTCTTTGCCAAAGCTGTATAACAAAAGTTATACAACCGAAGCTTTTGTAATCCACTTATGGTTAGGTATTATAATGCCGTTATAAAGACAAAAATTCGTAACTTTTCTGTCATAGTAGGCGGTTTAAAACGCCTTAGTCCAATAATGTATTCCAAAATTCTCTTCGCTTTTTAATACGTTTCTAACATTGTAACTATAATTACTTATAAGTTGCATACAGTATGCAAGCCATTGGAATCTAAGCACTTCTTAAAACAAATGCATAGCTAACCATGTATTGGTAAGACGAATTATTTGTGTATAATAATCTATCTGTCAAACAACCTTAAAGACCCATCTTGTATGTGGTTATCCACCATCGATTATATAATAATCACGTTTTGTCTTAACTGTTTTTACAGGATATGCTTATTAAATAAGCAAACTCAGCCAACGCTTACATGTTGCAATATATAAAGTAACCGCATTTGATTGTAAAACCAAATGCCTTGTGCCGAAGCTTACACTTACGGCAATTTTGGATATTTTCTTGAGTTTTTAAATATTTGCAAATGCCACAATTTGCAAAAACTTAAAATTAATATTTATGCACTTAACCATATTGTCAAAAAAACATCCATTAAACCACTTTCGCTTATGTTTTTTCCCCATCATCTCCTTTCTCTTCATAGGAGTATTGTACACTTTTTTATTTCAATAAGCAATAGTTTTGTCTAATTTTGTAAAATCATTGCTTTTCGGCATTTGCGAACGCTTTACTTGTACATATACATATATGCACAATTTGTGTACCGTATTCAGCATATTTTTACTGCAAACCTACCATAATTTATCTGCTTTCTTTTTTTTATGTGCATTTTTTTCTTTGGATTGTACTAAAAAAAATCCCTCACTGTAAAACACAAGGAATCTAATAAATTTCATTTCCGTAGGAGTGGTCCTTCATAAACTGACCAATTTGCAAATGGGTTGGACCTACAATATCAGTGGAATGTATGCGCAATCCTCAATATCAAATTAAACTACATATGGCATTGACTTTTTCTGAAATATATGGTAAATTATGTGATTAATCAATTGTTATTATAAGTTTTGCGCGTAACTTCTAATAAGTAGGTGATACATTTGGTAAATCAAAAGCAACGATATTTTATAATAATTACCCTAATTTACTTTGCCTACCATATTTTATTTATAGTTATGGAAAATATTTTTATCAATGAGAAGAATACGGGAATTTCCATGATAATATGGTTGATTAGTTGGTTATTTCTCATTATATTAGCAAAAACCTTTGCCGCTCCAACTATAAATAAGCTTTATGAATTTAGAGTATTTCCAGTTCGTACTGTTGGATGGTTTTTAATTGTGACTGCTTGCATAAGAGAGTTTACACCAATTAATTACATTGACAAATTCCCAAGTAACTCATGGCAACATATTCTTTTACTATATATTTATTATATGGTTGCAAACTTCCTGTTGTTTAGACATCTTGATGTGTTGAAAAAAGAAGAACAAGAAAACGATAGAGAAGAAGGAAAGAAAGAGGAATTGAAGCGAAATACATTATAAATAGTAAAAGGCAGTCTCAATAACTTTCGAGACTGCCTTTTTTAATTTATCATTTAAAAGCAAGTCTTCAGAACCAAAAAGGTAATTTAAAACCCTTTCTTCTCAAGATGGGGTGCTAAAGGCATATCCCACCCAAAATGGTCGGTATGCAAAAGCTTATGTGATTTATGGGAAAGAGGTTTTTCAAGATACTCCTTGTAAAGCTTTACAATTGCAGGATTTTCATGACTAAAGCGTAAATTCGAAATGTCATCAAGGAAATAAAGATGACTTCCTCGCATCTCAGCTCTTTCCTCTCCGTCTTTAATAGGTTGTCCGCCACCGCCGGCACAACCTCCAGGGCAAGCCATAATCTCAACAAAATCATAGCTTACATCTCCTTTTCTTATAGCGTTTACAAGATGCCTTGCATTTCCAAGACCGCTTGCCACGGCAACCTTAAGGGTTGTATTCGCTATGGTAAACTCCGCCTCACGCCAGCCTTTCGTGCCACGTATATTTTTAAAGGCATCTGCTTCGGGATTTTCACCCATTACAATATAGTATGCTGTTCTTAATGCTGCCTCCATAACTCCACCAGTTGCACCAAAAATAACTCCTGCACCAGTTGCCTCACCAAGAGGCTCGTCAAACGCCTTATTTTTCAATGTTTTAGGGTTGATATGCTCAGCTCTTATCATCCTTACAAACTCTCTTGTGGTTAAAACAAGGTCAACATCACGACCTGTCTTGGCATCGTTCATAGTTGGCAGTATATGTTCACTTTTCTTAGCAAGGCATGGCATAATAGATGCTACAAAAACTTTTTCTTTTGCAATTCCCATCTTCTTAGCGTAATATTCCTTTACTATCGCACCAAACATCTGCTGTGGAGATTTTGCAGTAGAAAGACAGTTTGTCATGTCTGGAAATTGACTCTTCATAAACCTTACCCAACCAGGACAACATGAAGTAAACATTGGGTATTTTTGTTTTTCACCCTTAAGTCTTTCCAAAAGTTCGCTTCCCTCTTCCATTATTGTAAGGTCAGCGGCAAAATCAGTATCAAAGACGTAATCCACACCCATACGCTTTAGTGCATCAACAATTTTTCCAACTTCTGCTTCCTCTTTGGAAAGACCAAGTTCCTCACCCCATGCGGCACGTACTGCTGGTGCAACCTGAACAATAACAACCTTTTCCGGGTCTGCAATAGCTTCAAACATACTTGGTGTATCATCACGCACGGTTAATGCTCCTACTGGACAGTGAATAACACATTGTCCACAGAAAGAACAGTCTGCATCCATAATTTTTCTGTTGCAAGAAATATCCACAGTGGTTCTTGCACCTGTGCCTTCAACATCCCATATATTCAGTGTCTGTATTTTATCGCAAACCTGAATACACCTCATACATTTAATGCACTTAGAGGCATCACGTACAAGTGGTGAACGAGGGCTCCATTTGTATGCAGGAACTTTCATTGGGTATGGTATTTTCATAATTCCCAAATCGTTGGAAATTGTTTGCAGTGTACAGTTTCCACTTCGTGAACAGACTGCACATTTCATATCGTGCTGGGATAAAATAAGTTCCACATTAGTTTTTCTTGCTTCACGAACTTTAGGGCTGTTTGTATGTATAACCATGCCATCCTTAACCGGATTATTACATGAGGATACCATGTTTTCTACACCCTCTACTTCTACAATACAAACACGACATGCTCCAATATCATTAATATCTTTTAAGTAACACAGGCTTGGTATGTTAACATCCACACTTCTTGCAGCTTCAAGGATGGTAGTGTTTTCTGGCACTTCTGCATTTTGTCCGTCTATAATAAGTTTTACCATTTTTTCACCCTGCCTCCCTTAAATATTCCGTAGCCGTAATGGTCACAACGCAAGCAACGACTACTCTCTTGCATAGCCTCTTGGTGGGTAAGACCACATTCAATTAGGTTAAAATCTGTATTTCTTTCCCCTGCATCACGCTCTGTTGTGTTAATTCTTCCGCAAGCTGGTTTAACTTCAAGCTTTGCTGGTGGTATTTCCACATCCACTTCTATTATATGGTTATAGCCCAAATATTCATCAATATTTGCCGCCGCAACCTTACCTGCGGCAATAGCTCGTATTACAGTTGCGGGGCCTGTTACGCAGTCTCCGCCCGCAAATACACCGTCTATATTTGCAACATCACTGCTTGCCATTGCATCAATAACGCCACGCTTAATTGGAACACCAAATTCTTCAAACGGCTGTGTTTCAATACCTTGACCAATTGCAACAATAATAATATCGCAAGGTATCCGCAACTCATCTGCATCTGCCTTAACTGGTCTAGGGCGTCCACTGCTGTCAATATCGCCAACAATCTGCGGCTGAACCCACAGTGCTGTTACGTTGTCGTCATCATCTCCTGCAATTCTAAGTGGTGCATGCATGCATAGCAGTTCACAGCCTTCGCTTATTGCACCTTCAACTTCTTCAGGAAGTGCTGTCATATCCGCTTTACGTCTGCGGTAAACACAGGTTACGCTTGCTGCACCCAAACGTTTTGCACTCCTAGTACAGTCCATAGCAACATTTCCGCCGCCAACTACTATTACTCTTTTTTTACTGAAATCAGGCAAAGAACCATCGCCTATACCCCTCAGCATAGACACAGCAGAAATTACTCCACGTTTTTCCTCGCCCTCAATTCCAATCTTTTTATCTGTATGTGCACCTATGGAAATATAAATGCAGTCAAAATCCTCTTTAAGCTGAGGAATTGTTACATCTTTACCAACTTCAACACTATTGTGTACTACAACCCCAGTTGAAAGTATTGCATCAATGTCCTCCGCCAATCTTTCCCTTGGAAGCCTGTAGCTTGGTATTCCATAACGAAGCATTCCTCCAAGCTTGGCACGTTTTTCAAACACCTCTACATGATGACCCATTAATCTTAGGTAATATGCAGCACTTAGACCTCCTGGGCCTCCACCTATAATGGCAACTTTCTTACCAGTGGAAGGTGCACACTTCGGAACAGGTACAGTTCCAGCGTTATCTACTGCATATCTTTTAAGTGCCCTTATATTTATAGAATCATCAACCATATTTCTTCTGCATCTAGCCTCACAAGGATGC
>JAQVIB010000036.1 GCA_028695945.1 Lachnospiraceae bacterium | reverse complement strand
GTTAAAACTCAAGAAATTAATTAACAAAAGTGAAGTTATTAAAAGAAGGTTGGTGATAAGGGTGTGGCATAGAAGGTTATTTAATTTAATAATGGTGACAATTGCGTTGATGATGCTTTCGGGCTGTGGAGCAAACAATAAAGTGTCGGAAAGCTCCTTTATCACCATCAATAAAGAAAATTGCAGTGTTGAAGAATATATGGTTTATCTTGATGAGGCAAAGAAAAATTTTGAGGAAATAGGCGGTACAGATATTTGGGAAACAGATTTTGACGGACGCAGTGCGGTTACCGTTGCAAAGGAAAGTGCTTTAAACTCTATGATAGCCGTAAAGGTATCGGCACAGAAGGCACGAGAATTAAATATTACCCTTACACAGGAGGAACAGCAAAAGGCACTAAGTGATGCACAGTTGACCATTGAAGCTGCTGGAAGTGAACCGACTGATGCCTACAAGGAAGCAGTGGAGAAGATAATGCTTGAGAAAAGCCTGTATTCCAAGCTAAAGGAAGCAACAGTTAGGGATTATGTTATAAGTGAAGCAGAATATGATGCATATTGTGAAAGCTACTATGATGCAGTTGCAATGCAAATGAAAAAAATTACAGTTAAAGGTTTGTTTTTCTTTAAAGAGGCAACAGCTAAGGATTTTTATAATAAAATTACAAATGGAGAAGACTTTGAAACAATTTTTCAGCAAAACAACGAAACTGGTGAAAACCGTGTTTTTTTGACACGTCAAAAGGACCTTGAGGGTGAACTTGCAGAGCTTATTGATACTCAAGTAGGTTTTGTTTCTCGCCCTATAGAACTGGAAAATGTATATGGAATTTTCAAGGTGGTTAATATAGCACAAGGCGAGAAAAGCGAAATTTTTGAAAAGCTTAGAGAAGACTATACAAATACTATACACGAGCAAATATTCAGCAGTGAGCTGGAAAAATGGACTTCAGCTGCAACTATATCCAAGGATGAAAGTGAATGGACAAAAATTGATATTGATAGTTGACAAATGATTCATAGTTGGTTACAATAATGTGGAATTTAATAAATACAGTAAATTTATGGGGCACACCACCACGGGTGTGGCCCATTTTTTATTGCATTTATGGAAAAAAATGTAAATTAATACAACTATGAGGGAGGACATTTTATGAATTCAAAAACAAAAAAGATGGTTTTAACAGCGGTATTGGCGGCGGTGGGATTTGTGCTTACACCTATTTTAAGAATACCAGGTTATGCCGCACCTATGCAGCATCTTATTAACGTAACTGGCGTGGTACTTTTAGGGCCTGTGTATGGATTTGCTTGTTCTGCACTGCTAACGGTAATGAAGTTAATAATAATGGGTGAGGATTTATTTTCAATACCAGGTGGGCTTATTGGTGCATTTCTGGCGGCTGTACTTTTTGCAAAGACGAAAAACATATATCTTGCAGTGGCAGGAGAAATTTTTGGAACAGGCATTTTAGGTGCAATGTGTTCTTATCCACTTTCGGCATTTTATTATGGAAATGCAGGGGTTTCCTTATTTACATACATACCAGCATTTTTAATAAGTACTTGTTTCGGAAGTGCATGTGCAGTTGTTCTTCTTAAATTCATGAAAAAATCAGGACTTTTGGCTAAATTACAAGAGGAGGCAAATTAAATGGATTTCAATAAAACAGCAGAAATAGTATACGGAAATATAGAGAAGGTTAAGCCTGTAATACACAACATATCTAACATTGTTGCTGTTAACGACTGTGCAAATGTTACCCTTGCTTGTGGTGGCTCACCTATTATGTCGGATTATCCACAAGAGGTGGAGGACATAACAAGTTTATGCAATGGTTTTGTTATAAACATGGGTCATATATATGATTATTTAGTGGAGAGTATGATACTTGCAGGCAAACGCAGTAATTTGTTAGGGCATCCTGTTATTTTAGACCCTGTTGGGGCAGGTGCGGCAAAGGCTCGCAATGCTGCCATTTTTAAAGTGCTGGATAACGTCAAATTTTCGGTAATACGTGGGAATATTTCGGAGATAAAGTTTTTGGCAACAGGCAGTGGTTCTGCAAAAGGTGTTGATGCTGACGAAAAGGACCTTGTTACAGATGAAAATATTGAAAGTGTAATTGCCTTAGCGAAAAAATTAAGTAAAAAAACAGGTGCAGTTATTGCTATCAGCGGTGAAACTGATATAATAGCAGATGACAAGCAAGCTTATATAATTAAAAATGGTCATGCAGAAATGGCAAAGATTACTGGTACTGGATGTATGCTTTCCAGCGTTCTTGGTGTTTTTTGTGCAGCGAATCCAGAAAATATTTTAGGGGCATCAGCAGTGGCGGTAAGTGCCTATGGCTATGCAGGAGAGCTTGCATACAAAAAAATACTACAGACAGACGGAGGAACAGGTAGTTTTCGTATGTACTTGATGGACTATGTAAGCAAAATGAATGCAAAACTTCTTGAGGAGGGAGCAAAGGTTGAAAGTAGATAAGGATAGTATGATGTTGTACGCGGTTACAGATAGAACATGGCTTAACGGAAAAAGCCTTGAAAGTGAAGTGGAAAAAATTTGCAAGGCTGGGGCTACATTTATTCAGCTTAGGGAAAAGGGTATAACCGATGAGGAATTTATAGCAGAGGCAAAAAAAATAAAATTGGTTACCGATAAATATAAAATTCCTTTTGTAATTAATGACAACATTCAGGTGGCGAAGGCTGTAAATGCTGACGGCGTACATATTGGTCAAAGCGATATGGAAGCAAAAAAGGCAAGGGCTATACTTGGTGAGGACAAAATTATTGGTATTTCTGCAGGGACACTTAATGAAGCATTAACGGCAGAGAAAAATGGTGCAGATTATATTGGAGTAGGTGCAATGTTTCACACAGATACAAAACAGGATGCCAAAAGTGTTACATTTGAAGAGGTTAAGAAAATAACCAATGGTGTAAATATACCTGTGGTAGCCATTGGCGGAATTAACAAAGAAAATGTGCTTAAACTTAGAGGCAGTGGAGTGGACGGAATTGCGGTTATTTCTGCTATTTTTGCAGAAAATGACGTGGAAGAGGCTACGAAGAATATGCTTAAGCTTGCACAAAAGATGGTGGAAGCATGAAGAAAAATATAATATTTGATTTAGATGGAACGTTGATAGACAGTATGCCTGTGTGGAACAATGTGAGCAGAGATTTTTTGATTAACCACAGCATTACACCGCCTGACAACCTAGATGAAATATTTAAAAGCATGTCATTCGAGGAGTCTGCAAAGTACTTTAAGAATGAACTTGGACTTGAAGTTACACCACAGCAGATGATTGCAGAGATAGTTAGTATGGTTAGGGCTAGATATGAAAACGATATTCCTCTTAAACCTAAGGCATATGAATTTTTGCAAAAGCAATACAATAGTGGTACAAAAATGTGCATACTTACTGCCTCTGAAAAAGACTATGTGTTACCAGCATTAAAGCGGTTAAACATACATAAATTTTTTACAGATGTATACACTTGTACACAGCTTGGAATGAGCAAAAGTAAAAGTGATATATACGATTTTGTGGCAAAAAAAATGGGTGCAAAAAAGGCAGAAACAGTGGTCTTTGAGGATGCACTACATGCTGTTACAAATGCAAAGGCGGCAGGCTTTTACACAGTTGCCATTGAAGACGAGGCAGCTAAAAACGATAAGGAAAAAATAAAAGGTACCGCGGATTTATATGTGGTGGACTATTTAGAATTAATATAAAAAAATGATACCACTCAGAGCTTTTAGTTTTGAGTGGTATCATTTTTAATGCTTTTTTTATTTGGTATTTCATAGGTATTTTTCTTTCCAAACTTGTATGCAGTTTTTATCATTGCTATCTCTTCAGTGCTTAACTCTCTTTCAAGAGATTTTTCGAAATAGTTTATAAGTGCTCTTGTATTAAGTCGTGTAGCTGAGGATTTTTTTGGTTCAAGGTCAGCTGGGGTGAATGTAAGTGGTTCAAGATTTTCAGGCTTAACCAATTGAAATACCAACGCTGTGTAGTAGGCATCATTTAGGGCATCATGAAACTGGCTTTCTTCTGGAATATTTAAAAGTTCCACTGCGTTTTTAAGACCTATCGAGTTTCCAGCTTCAAAGTTAAGGTGTTTTGTGGCAAAACTTTGTATATTAATATATTTCTTTGTAATTTTATTTTGGTCGCATTTATGGTAAATTATATTGCGAAAGAGAGATTTTATATCGTCGGTACCCCATGAGCAAAGTATGGCTTCATCATTGCCAATAAAGTTTACAAAAGCTTCATAGGCACACAAAAAACCGTCGCTGTTATTAAGTCTATCTAAGGTTATGCCTGTAAGTCTTTCTACTATAGGATGTATACGTTTATATATTTGGGGCTTAATAAAATAATTAAATCTTTCTGTGATGTTAAAATCATCATCCAATTTAACTGCACCTACTTGAATAATTTCAAAGGGCAGTTTGGGTTCAAGAACAGTACGGTTTCCACTTTTGAAGTTGTAGGGCTGATTAAATTCTAAATCCAGTACAATATAATTCATAAACAACTCTCCTTTAATGGTAACAGTATACCAAAAATGCTGCCATGTGTAAAAGGTAATTTTTTTATTGAAATATATCAGAAGGTGATGTTATAGTTATATAAGTTGCAGAAAAGAAAGATAGGAGGTGTTTTGGTATGAAGGAATACTTTACACAAGAACAAAAGGAACGGGAAATTAACAAGGTTATGATTGAAGATGATAACGTGCTTTTAATGGGTGAGTATATTGAGGGCGAAGGCAAAAGCTATGTTCTTACAGGCAGTGCAGTAATTGATGGTGAAACCTATCACGATTTTCAAGTGGAATTTGAGCTTCTTAACGAGCCCGAGGAAAAAACGGCAGAGTCAGTTATGAGCCAAGAGTGGGACTGGTATGATTATTTGTGCGATTAATAGAAAAAGAACTGATATCAAATGTTATCAGTTCTTTTTTTATGAATGTATTCAAATGCCTATAGGCTGTAGCGGTTTTCGAAATATATAACCACGGCAAGTAAAATAATGAATGCGAAATGATTTATTGCCCCATTTCTTGCAGTTTTTTTAGCTAAATCAATGTTATTTCTGTCCTTTAGGTATTTAATGTAATCGGTTGCATAAAAATGGGTACTGCCTATTAAAAGAGAAAATTTCATAAAGTTAAACACGTCTGTTGTATTTTCAATAAAAAAGTTTGATACAAACAAAAGGAATAAAAATGCCACATTAAATAAGTACTGCCATCCTGAGGGCATAGAATTTTTAAGCTTATAGTTTAAAATAGCTGGTATACCGATCAATAATAGTTCTATAAAGAGTAATATAAGCATAGATTTCTCCTTTTCTAAAGTTATTTCGAAATTAATGAAAGATAAAAGGGAACCACTCCATTTATAGAGTGGTTCAAGAAGTCATAATCTTGATGTATTATTCATATTGTTCCCATATACGGGTTTTAATATGGAAATTATAGCTTGAATCTGCATATAAAGCATCGTAATATTTAAATAAATAGTATCCATCTGATGTACGGTATATATTGCGAATACAATAAATAGATTTAGTATCATTATTAGCGGAATTTAGTGTGCTAATTACTGATTGTACGAAACCAGTAATAGTTCCCTTCCATCCGAAGCTACCGAGAAACAGCGTAGTAAGAGCGGCTAGTGGTATGTTTCTAATACTTTGTTCTGCACGTAGGTTTGGATATATTACGCCATAATATACCCAAGATGAACTAGTGCTGTTGCTTTCAAGCAGTGTATCTTTTTGAAAAACATAGGATTCAACTAATTCTACTTCTATTATATCATCATTTAGCATGATTTTGTTATTTGAAGTATCAAATGTAAGGCTGTCTGTTTTATCTCCTTCTGTTATTTCTAGTACACAAACACCGTATTCATCTATATTTTCAACTATTTTAACATCTGTGGTGTTAAACATTGTATACGTTAAAACATTGCCATCTAATTTTAAATTGCTTATATCTGGATCTGATTTTAAATTGTTAGCTATATCTGAAACACTAACCGCCATAGTAGGCTGTTCTCTCTTGCTATAAGGAACAACGTACATTTCTAACCATTTTTATCCTCCTTTACAATGATATCATCTTGAGTCACCATAGCTGAATCATCAATTTCGTTGACAATATCTATTATATTATTTTGAGTTATTTCAATATTGTCTAAATCTGCAGCATCACTAATAATGTCGCCTACAAAATTAGCCTTAAAACCAGTTTCTGAAGACAGAAATTTTGAATCTCTAGCGAAAACAATACAATTACTAGTAATCATAGTAGTTATTATAGTTAAGGGCACTATTCTTTTGTACAATATTTTCATATAAATTCCCCATTTCTTAAGTTTGTTTTGTTGTTAATTTGACTATTACTGCATCGATACAAATCCAATATACCATAATTTGTAAAAAAATGTCAATTATTTAAACTTTAAAACGAGAAATGGTTATATAATAAATATTATAAACAAAAGTTTGTCCAAAGGTCAAATAGCAAGGAGATTATGTTATAACAGCTAGGTACATGTTTCTTGTTGTTTCGAGACATAGAAAATATTTAAAAATAAACTTATGACATAGTTTTGTTGTTTATCTGAAGTTACCATTGGCTAAAGTTGCTTTTTTCTTTAAGCTTTCAAGGCGGTTAAGTGACGCTGTAAGGGTGTCTTCGCTTTTTGCAAAATGAAAACGAATGTAGTTATTTATGCCCTCACGGAAAAAGCTTGAGCCTGGAACTGCACCAACACCAACTTCACGTGCAAGCCATGTACAAAACTCAATGTCATCTTTAACTTTAAATTCCGATACGTCCACCATTACATAGTATGCACCTTGTGGGTCAGTAAAGCTAAGGTCTAGTCTCTTCATTCCATTTATAAATAAATCCTTTTTGCTTTTGTAAACATCCAAAAGCTCTGCATAGTAGGTATCGTCAAAATTAAGTGCAGTTACGATGGCTTCCTGTAAAGGTGCAGCGGCACCAACAGTAAGAAAATCGTGTACTTTTTTTGCTACATCTACAATATATTGCGGTGCAATAATATAGCCTAAACGCCAGCCTGTTATGGAATAAGTTTTTGAAAGAGAATTGCAAGTGATTGTTCTTTCAAACATACCAGGGAGGTTGGAAAAATATATATGTTTATTAGGATCGTAAACAATATGCTCGTACACTTCGTCGGTAATTACGAAAGTGTCATATTTTTGTGCAAATTCTGCAATTATTTTAAGTTCCTCCATAGTGAAAACTCTTCCACAAGGGTTTGAAGGGTTGCATAGGATTAGTGCTTTGGGTTTTTGTTTAAATGCAGCCTCTAAAACATCGGCATCAAAGGTGAATTCAGGAGGATTAAGAGGTACATAAATTGGTACTGCACCTGTTAAAATTGCATCAGCACCATAATTTTCGTAAAAGGGTGAAAATACAATTACTTTATCACCAACATTGCAAACAGACATCATTGTTGCCATCATAGCTTCTGTAGAACCGCAGGTAACAACTATATTTTTATTTGGGTCTATTTTCTGACCTGTAAAGTGCTCATGTTTTTTTGCCAATGCTTCACGCATACGCTGTGAACCCCATGTAACCTCATATTGATGATGATTTTCATAGGTAACATTAGCAAGTCTATCTAAAAGCGGCTTTGGCGGATTAAAATCAGGAAAGCCCTGCGAAAGGTTTATTGCATTGTAATCAAGGGAAATTCTGGTCATTTTTCTTATCATGGATTCGGTAAAGGTATCTGTTCTGTTGCTTAAAGTTGGCATAATATTCCTCCTAGGTAAATGTGTGTATAACTATATATTTTATACAAAAAAATCTTATAAGTCTATAGAAATTATACAAAATAACGAACTTTATTGTACTTATAAGGTTTATATCATTGATTAATGACACAAAACATAGTAAAATGAAATTGTATAAAATTAAATACAAAGAATACATAATAAGGGAGCTGTAGTTTTGGAAATACTTAACTGGAAAGAAATGCTTTACCCATATGAGCAGGCGGTTGCAGAGCTTACACTTAAGTTGGAATATACTATGACGGAGTACAAAAAGCTTGGTATGTATTCGCCTATGGAAAGCATTACGGGCAGGGTGAAAAAGGCATCAAGTATATTGGAAAAAGCTAAGAAAAAAGGAATACCCAACGATAAAATAGAGATGGAAATTGAAGATATAGCCGGCGTAAGAATACTGTGCCAGTTTGTAGAGGATATTCCTAAGGTTATTTCACTTATCCGCCGACGCGACGGACGAGACCTTACGATACTTGAAGAACGTGACTATATTACAAATACAAAACCAAGTGGCTATAGAAGCTATCACATTATAATTAAGTATCCAATAAATTCGGTTGCGGGCTACCGTGAAATTTTGGCAGAGATTCAGATACGTACCCTTGCCATGAATTTTTGGGCAGTTACCGAGCATTCCCTTAAATACAAATACAGTGGAAATATACCACAGGAGATTAAGGACAGACTGCTGAACTGTGCTGAAGCGGCATTTAATATGGACAATGAAATGAGTACCATTCGCAACGAAATAATGTATGCACAACGCATAAACAAGTTGAAAGATAACTTAATTGCCGATATTATAGACCATATACAAAATCTGTACTTTGTGGCAAAGTTAGATGAGATGGAAGACGTTAACAAGAAGTTTGTAGACCTATGGAGTAATGGAAACATTGAAAGTCTTAAAGCTTTTAAAGAAAATCTTAGTGAGATGGCTAAGGTATACGGAGTATAAAATTTATGGGTTTATTTGCAATAGGAGATTTGCATTTATCCGGGTTTAAGCCAAAGCCTATGGATATATTCGGAGAAAATTGGCATATGCACCAAAAAAAAATAGAAGAGAATTGGTGTAAGATTATTACAGATGATGACACAATTTTAATCCCCGGGGATATTTCTTGGGGACTTAATTTGTGTGAAGCAAAATGTGATTTGGATTTTTTGGCAAAGTTGCCAGGCGAAAAGATTTTTCTAAAGGGAAATCACGATTATTGGTGGGGCAGTGTGTCACGCCTTAATTCCATGTACGAAAAAATGTACTTTATTCAAAATGACTTTGTGGAGTATAATGGGAAAGCTGTATGTGGTTCACGAGGCTGGATATTGCCCAATGAGCAGAAGTTTGATGCAAAAGATATGAAAACTTACAAACGAGAGCTTATAAGGTGCAGGCTGTCGCTGGAGCGTGCTGCGAAAAATAAATATGAAGAAATAATTTTTATGATGCATTTTCCACCTGCTGCGTTTGGGTTAACGGAAAGTGCATTTGTGGATATTTTAAAAGAATATCCTGTAAAAACCGTAGTTTACGGACATCTTCATGGTACGGACAATTTTCCAATGGGCATAAAAGGAGTTCACGATGGCATAGAATATCATCTTGTATCATCGGATTATTTGAATTTTTGCCCCAAAAAAATAATGTGAAAGGAGAAATAAACTATGGTAATTATGGTAATAGATGGTCAGGGTGGTGGCGTTGGAAAAGCTGTTATAGAAAAGTTAAAGCCTATACTTCCGGAAGAGCATCAGCTTGTGGCTGTAGGAACAAATTCTATAGCAACGGCAAATATGATGAAAGCTGGTGCTGTTAATGTTGCAACGGGTGAAAATGCAGTTAAATATAATGCCGAAAGAGCAGACATAATAATTGGCAGCATAGGCATTATATCTGCAAATGCAATGTTTGGTGAACTTTCCCCTGAAATGGCAAATTCTATTAGCGAGAGTGAAGCGATGAAGATATTAATACCACTTAAACGCTGTGGCCTATTTGTTGTTGGTGTTAATACAGATTCAATGCCAAAGATGATTGACGAGGCTGTTGATGTTGCAATGGATTGCATAAATGGAATGAAGCATTCACACCCTAGGCACTACCATTGCTAAATTTTGTTTTGAATTTTAAAATTTGGGAGATATTTATGGGTATTATTACAGTTTTTTTAATAGCAATTAGTCTTGCTATGGATGCATTTGCGGTTTCAGTGTCTAATGGAATAGCACTTAAAAACTTTAGAATATCAGACGGCATGAAGATGGGTGTATTTTTCGGTCTGTTTCAGTGTGTAATGCCTCTTGTTGGCTGGGTTTTGGGCAACAGTGTGCGTGTTTATATCGAGGCTGTTGACCACTGGATAGCCTTCATACTTCTTCTGCTTATAGGTGGCAACATGGTAAAGGAGTCATTATGTAAAGACAATGACGAGGAGGGATGTAATTGTGATTTTATACTAACGAACAAAAAACTGTTTTTACAGGCAATTGCAACCAGTATAGATGCCCTTGCAGTGGGAATTGGTTTTGCTATGTTAAAGGTTGATATTATTGGTGCTTCAATCATTATTGGTTTGGTATGTTTTGCTATATCATTAGCTGGCGGAAGCCTTGGAAAAAGATTAGGTGAAGTGTTTGAAGAACGTGCAGAATTTTTAGGTGGTATGGTGCTTATAGCAATAGGGGCAAAAATACTTGTTGAACATTTGTTTTTTTGAGACATAACGACGGCGTAGTATACTGGTTAAGCAACTGGTATAGTAATAAAATTACCGAAAAAAGATAAAAAAATGACGAAAAATGCTCAAAAAGCACCAAAGCAACGGCTTTCGGCTATACCGAAACCGGTTTCGGGAATTTAGCATTGAATTATCTGCTTTCTTGTTCTATAATGAATACATTGTGATATTAAATTTACAATTAATGTCTAATGATTAAATTTAATGTTTAATATTTAAAATTGAAAGGGAGTTTTTTAGTATGTCTAAAGTAATGAAAACAATGGACGGAAACGAAGCTGCTGCTTACGCATCATATGCGTTTACAGAGGTAGCTGGTATTTTCCCAATTACACCATCATCTCCTATGGCAGAAAAAACAGATGATTGGTCAGCAAATGGCAAGAAAAACATTTTCGGACAGACTGTAAAAGTAATTGAAATGCAGTCTGAAGCAGGTGCTTCAGGTACAGTTCATGGCTCATTGGCAGCTGGTGCACTTACAACAACTTATACCGCAAGCCAGGGCTTACTTCTTATGATTCCTAACATGTACAAAATTGCAGGCGAATTATTGCCATGTGTATTCCATGTTAGCGCACGTGCTCTTGCTTCACATGCACTTTCAATTTTTGGTGACCATTCAGACGTAATGGCTTGCCGTCAGACAGGTTTTGCATTACTTGCATCTAACAGTGTTCAGGAAGTTATGGACCTTAGTGCTGTTGCACACCTTGCTACAATTGAAGGAAGAGTTCCTTTCCTTCATTTCTTTGATGGTTTCCGTACATCACATGAAATTCAGAAAATTGAATGTCTTGACTATGATGAACTTAGAAACATTACAGACCTTGATGCTGTAAACAGATTCAGAAGAAACGCTTTGAATCCAGAGCATCCAGTTCTTCGTGGTACAGCACAGAACCCTGATATTTTCTTCCAGGCTAGAGAGGCTTGTAACCCATTCTACGACGATATTGTTGGAACAACAGAAAAATATGTGGCTGAAATCAGCAAACTTACAGGCAGAGATTACAACTTATTTAACTAGTATGGTGCACCAGATGCAGATAGAGTTATTGTTGCTATGGGTTCTGCTTGTGAAGCAATTGAAGAAACTATTGACTATTTATTAGCTAAGGGCGAAAAGGTTGGTATGGTTAAAGTTCACCTTTACAGACCATTCTCAGCTAAGCATTTACTTGCAGCTATTCCTGAAACTGCTAAAAAGATTGCTGTTCTTGACAGAACAAAAGAACCTGGTGCACTTGGCGAGCCTTTATACCAGGATGTTTGTACAGCAATGTTTGAAGCTAAAGAACAGCCTATGATTATTGCAGGACGTTATGGTCTTGGTTCAAAGGACGTTACACCAGCGCAGTTTATCGCTGTTTACGAAAACCTTAAAGCAGACAAGCCTATGAACCACTTTACAATGGGTATTGTTGACGACGTTACAAATCTTTCACTTAACGTTGGTGCAGAGGTTAACGTAACAGGAGATGACGGTACAATCGCTTGTAAATTCTGGGGTCTTGGTGCTGACGGTACAGTTGGTGCAAACAAAAACTCCATCAAAATTATTGGTGACCACACAGACATGTATGCTCAAGCTTATTTCTCATACGATTCAAAGAAATCTGGTGGTATTACACAGAGCC
>JAQVIB010000216.1 GCA_028695945.1 Lachnospiraceae bacterium | reverse complement strand
ACACCTACAGATTCAATTGTTGGTCTTTTTGGCAAAAAAAATCTTGCTAAGGGTGTTAAGGTTTCAGTTCAAGAAGGTGAAGCGGCTATTGAAATTGAAATAGCTGTTAAATTTGGAACATCACTACGTGAGATAGCGGAGAAAGTACAGGGTAAGATTAAAAATGCAGTTGAAACAATGACAGGTCTTTCAGTATCGGTTGTTGATGTAAATATTTCTGCTGTAGTTGTAGAAAAAACAAAGGGAAAGGAAGAAAACGAAGTACAGTAAGATGACCAAACCCTTGGGAAGTGAAACTTTCCCGAGGGTTTCATTTACTTTAGATAAATTTTTGGAGGATAAAACATGAGCAGAATTAATGCCAGAAGAAACGCATTCAGTTTGTTATTTCAGTATGATTTTATAGACACCCACGAGATAGAGGAAAATAAAAAGATATTTTTTAAAGAAAATACTGAGATTGAAGAGGCTGATAAAAAATATATATTAGAAACAGTAGATGGAACAATGAAAAACCTTGAAGAAATAGATTCTATTATAAGCGAATATGCCAAAGGCTGGACTATTGAGCGAATGAGTAAGGTAGATTTAGCAATACTTAGGCTTGCCGTTTACGAAATGAAGTTTTCTGACGAAGCACCAAACAGCGTTGCAATTAACGAGGCAGTTGAGCTTGCAAAAAAATATAGTTCTGACGAAGCACCAAGTTTTATAAACGGTATTTTGGGTAAAATATCACAGAGGTGAAAAAATGCTTGAGCCGAGGATTTATTCTGTATCACAAATAAACAGATACATTAGAGGGATTTTCGAAAACGACATTATACTGCAAGGTCTATGGGTAAAGGGCGAAATTTCTAACTATAAAAGACACTCCTCTGGGCATTTATATTTCACATTAAAGGATAAAAATGGTGCAGTAAACTGTATTATGTTTCGTGGTAGTGCACAGATAATGCCATACGAACCGGAAAATGGTATGGAAGTAGTAATCTGCGGCTACGTCAGTGTATACGAAAAAACAGGTCAGTACCAATTCTATGCAGAACTTATGCAGCCTGTTGGTACAGGTTCACTTGCCATTGCCTTTGAGCAAATGAAAGCAAAGCTTAGTGCAGAAGGTTTGTTTGATAATGATTTTAAGAGGGAAATATGTAAGGTGCCAAAAACTATTGCGGTAATAACCTCTCCAACAGGTGCGGCTATAAGGGATATAATTAATATATCAAAAAGACGAAATAGTGGTGTGCAAATTGTTGTTGTGCCAGTGCTTGTTCAAGGTGAAAATGCTGCAAAATCTATAGCCAATGCTATAAAACAAGTAAATGGATGGGGCAAGGCAGATACAATTATTGTTGGACGTGGAGGCGGAAGCATAGAGGATTTGTGGGCGTTTAACGAGGAAATAGTGGCAAGGGCAATTTTTGGGTCCGAAATACCTGTAATTAGTGCAGTTGGGCATGAAACGGATTTCACTATTGCTGATTTTGTTTCGGATTTACGTGCACCAACGCCATCTGCCGCCGCGGAACTTGCTGTAAACGATTTTCAAGGAGATTTAAACAAGCTTAATGCACAAAGGCTTAGAATTAGTTTTGCTATTAGCAAAGTTTTGGAAAACCAGAAAAATAGAGTTATTGTGCTTGCAAAAAGCAGAGCATTTAAGCACCCACAGGAAAATTTGGCAAATAATTTAATAATGCTTGATAGATATAAAATAGATATGGAAAAGGCACTGTTTTTAAATTTGGAAAGAAAACAAAAGAAATTCTATCATCTTGCAGAACGTCTGGAACTGCTTTCACCAATGGGAACACTCAAAAGGGGCTACAGTGCAACATTTAACAAAAAAAATATGTTGGTTTCTTCCATTAGGGATGTTAAAAAAGGTGACAAGCTTAGGATTAAAGTATCAGACGGAACTATAGAAGCAGTTGCAGAAGGGATGGTAGAAAGCTGATGGCGAAAAAAAAGTTAGGATATGAAGAAGCTGTAGCCCGTATAGAAGAAATTGCACAAACCCTTGAAAGCGAAGAGGTTTCTCTTGAAAAATCTATAGAGTTGTATAAAGAGGGAATGGAATTGACTCTTTTTTGCCGCAATACACTTGAAGTTGCAGAAAAAGAGGTTATGGAGCTTAAAAAGACCTTTGACGGTAAATATGCCCTAACGGCCTTTGACCAGAACGAGGAGGAATAGACAAAATGAACTTGAAAGCTGAACTAAGCGAAAGAAAAATGTATGTTGATACAAAGTTAGACGAATATTTACCAAAGGAATCGCAGTATCCTGAAATACTTTTTAAGTCAATGCGATATTCTGTTTTTGCCGGTGGGAAAAGACTTCGCCCTATAATGCTTATGGCTGTTAACAAAATGTTTGGCGGAACTAACGAAGTTGCCGCACCATATGCATGTGCATTGGAAATGATTCACACATATTCTCTTATTCATGATGATTTACCAGCAATTGACAATGATAATTTTAGACGAGGAAGGCTTACAAACCACAAAGCATTCGGCGAGAATGTAGCTATTTTAGCGGGAGATGCACTTTTAACACATGCATTTGAGGTTATGAGCGATGCCGTTTGCAAAAGTGGAGATATAAATGGTGCTTTTGCTATTAATGCCATTGCAAAGGGTGCAGGCATTAATGGAATGGTTGTTGGTCAAGTAGTGGACGTAATAAGCGAGGGAAAAAATTTGAATAAAGAAACCCTTGACTTCATACATTTAAACAAAACTGGTGCCATGATTCAGGGTGCGTTTAAAGCAGGAGCATTACTTGCAGGTGCATCGGAAACATCAGTTGAATTACTGGATGAGGCGGCTAAAAAAATTGGAGTTGCTTTTCAAATTCAAGATGATATTTTAGATGTTACAGGTACACAAGAG
>JAQVIB010000215.1 GCA_028695945.1 Lachnospiraceae bacterium | reverse complement strand
GATCTACACCGTGTACTTTTTCTTCTGGTGTGAGGCTGTGTATTTTGTAATATGCTCCTCTAAGTTTGAAAGAACCTGTAAGCTGACGATTTTCAGCTTTACTGTAGATATTTTCTCCAATTTTCGGAGCCGATGATACTGGCGTAAGTCTTGCAACTTCTTTAATAACACGTTGTGCATCGTAAAGCATTTCTAATGAAATCATTTTCTTTTCCCCCGTTTTATCCAAATACTTTTTTACATAATGCCTTTCCAGTTGGTGTAGCTGCTAGCCCACCATCTGCTGTTTCTTTAAGGGCAGGAGACATGCTGTCACCGATCTTCTTCATTGCCCAAATTACTTCATCCGCAGGTATTGCACTTTCTATGCCAGCTAGTGCTAATTCTGCCGCCACAAAGGCATTTGCAACACCCATTGCATTTCTTTTAATACATGGAATTTCAACTAATCCTGCCACAGGGTCACACACAAGACCTAAAATATTTTTTAGTGCTATTGCACATGCGTGCTCTGCCATTTTTGGTGTGCCGCCACACATTTCAACCAGAGCAGAAGCCGCCATTGCACTTCCACTTCCACATTCTGCCTGACATCCACCTTCTGCACCAGCAATACTTGCTTTTGTGGCAATTACCATCCCCACTGCCGATGCAGTGAATAAAGCTTTTACAGCTTTTTCCTCATCCAGCCCTTTGTCTTCCATTATTGTAAGTATTGCGGCTGGAAGTATTCCACAACTGCCTGCTGTAGGTGCTGCAACTATTTTACCCATACATGCATTGGTTTCGGATACAGCCAAAGCCTTTACCATAGCCTCACCAAAAACCTTACCGCATATATTTTTGCCTTCATCAACAACTACCCTCATTTTGTATGCTGAGCTGCCTGTGAGTCCGCTGGCAGACCTTTTGTCCTTATCAATTCCCTCCAGCACAGATTCTCTCATTACATTAAGTGATTTTTCCATTTGGGCATAAGCCTCAGCTTCTGTCACTTCTCTTACCATTGCCTGGTCTTTAATAACAACGTCAGAAATATTAACTCCTTGTTCCTCAGCAATTTTCACTAAATCAGCTATTGAATCGTATTTCATACATTCACCTCTTATATTGCTTTTAGTATAGTAGAAGCCGTAACATTCGGAAAGCTAGATATTGCCTCATTAACACCTTCATCCACATTGCCGTCAATTTCTATAATCATTACTGCTATACCGCCTTTTTGACTTCTTCTTAGTTCAAAGCGACCAATATTAACGCCTCGCCTTGCCAAAATGTTTGTTACATCTGAAATCATCCCTGGAACGTCTCTATGGTGTACAATAATAGTTGTCGCCTTACCCGAAATATTTACTTCCGTATCATTAATTTTTGTTATGATAATGTTTCCTCCACCAATGGAAGCACCCTGCACAGAAACCTTTTTACCATCTTCTGCCACAAGCTCAATAAGTGCTGTATTAGGGTGAGCACCGTCAATATCAACTTCATGGAAATGAAAATCCAATCCAATTTCGGCTGCAATTTCAATGCTGTTTCTAATTCTTGCATCGTCAGTTTCCATTCCGAGTATTCCAGCTATAATTGCCTTATCTGTTCCATGCCCTTTATAGGTCTTTGCAAATGAACCACTGAAATAGATATCGGCTTTAACTGCCTTTTTACCAAGAATACTTCCTGCATACTTTCCAATTCTTACCGCCCCTGCCGTATGCGAACTTGAAGGGCCTATCATTATTGGCCCAATGATATCAAAAGCATCCATAATCTTCATCCTCTCTGAGCCGAAAACTCTTATAACTTTGCAAACAACATCTTTATCCGTGAACTCTTTTCTTGATACCTACATTATATAAGTAAAAAATATTTTAGTCAATGCAATTTTGTTGTTGAATTTTGCCGTACGCGGACTAATGCATGCTATAATAGTCAATTTGTCCCCTCAAGAAGAACAAACGGTTTCTATCTGTGCTTTTAGCATTAATATGTCTAAAAAACATGCTAGTTTTAGGATATTTAAAATGAAACTTTGTTGAATATGCTATTTATTATTGCCGACATGAAAATTTGCACAATAAACAGAATGAATTTTATTTATATTGCATAACTAACATCTTTGTATTCGCAACTACAGTATTATTTCCATTTTAATTATAAAATTATGTAATTATTTTTAACTTCTAAACTTTCAACGAAAAATCTTCTGGATAATTGTTTTTATTTTCACATTTTTAAACTAATCTGCACTTAACATCTTAAAGTAAAAAACCCGATTATTCAGATTTTAATTCTGAAAAATCGGGTTTTCTAGAGAAAACTATTTTTTACATAAATCCGCCCATGCCATTAGATGGACCTTGCTGCATGTAATCTGCGGCACCATTCTTTGCTGGGAAGTCTGCAACTACAGCCTCAGTTGTAAGGAATGTAGATGCAACGGATGTGGCATTTTGCAATGCACTTCTTGTTACCTTCGTTGGGTCAACAATACCTGCCTCAACCATATCTACATACTCTTCTGTAAGTGCATTAAAACCAACGCCAACAGCTAATTCTTTAACTTTATTTACAATTATTGAACCTTCAAGACCTGCATTTGCTGCAATCTGACGCATAGGTGCTTCAAGTGCTTTTAGAACAATTTCTCCACCTGTTTTTTCATCGCCAACTAAGTTCTTAACAACTTCTGCAACCTTTGCAACAGCATGAATATATGCAGTACCACCACCTGCAACAATACCTTCTTCCACAGCGGCTCTTGTTGCTGCTAAAGCATCTTCCATACGTAGTTTCTTTTCTTTCATTTCAGTTTCTGTTGCGGCACCAACTTTAATAACCGCTACACCACCTGCAAGCTTAGCAAGTCTTTCCTGTAATTTCTCTTTTTCGAAATCACTGG
>JAQVIB010000035.1 GCA_028695945.1 Lachnospiraceae bacterium | reverse complement strand
AAAAGATATAGAAATTTATATAAAAGAGGTGCGCTATGCATAAGCATGGAGGAGATATATATACAAATTCAGGGAAAATTGATTTTTCAGCAAACATTAATCCTTTAGGTATGCCGAAAAGTGTATCGCTAGCGGCAAAAAATGCTGTGGATTATTCTAACGTTTATCCAGACGTAAATTGTTCAAAGCTTAAAAAAGCAATTAGCATAAGGGAAAATGTAGGTGAGGAGAATATAATTTGCGGAAACGGTGCGGCTGAGTTGATTTTTGCTGTGTGTATGGCAAAAAAACCAAAGAATGCAGTGTTAATATGCCCTTCATTTGAGGAATACAGGCAGGCATTGGAGGCAGTTGACTGTGAAATAGCAAACTTTTATCTTAAAGAAGAAAATAATTTTAAATTGGATGAAGAGTTTTTAGATGTACTTACACCAAGGTGTGATATTATCTTTGTTTGCAATCCAAACAATCCAACAGGGCAGATGATAGAAAAAGATTTATTTATTAAAATAGTAGAAAAATGCCTAGAAAATGATATTTTATTGGTGGCGGATGAATGCTTCAATGACTTTATAAGCAAAAACGAAAGATATACAGTGAAAGGCATTGAAAATACATTTATATTAAAAGCATTCACAAAAATGTATGCTATGGCGGGAATTCGCCTTGGATATGGAATTTGCAGTAACACTGAATTTCTGAAAAAAATCCAATTGTGTATGCAGCCATGGAATGTATCGGTAATGGCACAGGCGGCTGGAGTTGTGGCAGCACAGGAATTGGGGTTTGCAGAAAGAACACTTTGTATTATTGAAGAAGAAAAGGAATATTTATTGAAAGAATTATCAACATTAGCAAAAAAAATATACGGTTATAGTGCTAATTACATTTTTTTTAAAGAGAAAAATGATTTTGCAGATAGAATGCTTTTAAGTGGCATAATTATAAGAAATTGCAGTAATTACCAAGGTCTTGATGAGGGATTTTTCAGAATTGCAATAAAAGGTCATGAAGATAATGTGAAACTTATTGAGGCGTGGAAAAAATTGAAATGAGGAATACAATGGCAAAATCAATTATGATTCAGGGTACTATGAGTAACGCGGGAAAAAGCTTTCTTGTGGCTGGACTTTTACGTATATTTAAACAGGATGGATACAAGGTAGCACCATTTAAAAGCCAAAACATGGCTTTAAATTCGTTTATAACAAAAGATGGTTTTGAAATGGGACGTGCACAAGTTATGCAAGCAGAAGCGGCAGGAATTGAGCCTAATGTGAATATGAATCCTATTTTACTAAAACCTACTACCGACATGGGTTCACAAGTTATTGTGAACGGTGAGGTTAGGGGTACAATGGCAGCGGTGGATTATTTTAAGCAGAAAAAGAGTCTTGTACCAGACATAATGAAAGCATACAAAAACCTAGAAAAAGAGTATGATATAATTGTGATTGAGGGTGCAGGAAGCCCTGCTGAAATAAACCTTAAAAGTGATGATATTGTTAATATGGGCATGGCAAAAATGGCAAATGCACCTGTTATACTTGCAGGTGACATAGACAGAGGAGGTGTGTTTGCTCAACTTTATGGAACAGTGGAGTTACTTGATAAGGAAGAAAAAGACAGAATTAAAGGTATTATAATAAATAAATTTCGTGGGGACAAAGAAATTTTATGTCCAGGGCTTAGGATGATTGAAGGAAAGATTAATAAGCCTGTTGTTGGAGTTATTCCTTATATTAATATTGATATTGATGATGAGGATAGTTTAAGCCAAAGTCTTGAAAAAACACAATCAACTGCGGATATAGATATTGCTGTTATACGGTTGCCGAAGATTAGCAATTTTACAGACTTTAATGCCTTAGAATATAGAAATGGCATATCAGTTAGGTATGTTAAAAACAGAAAAGAATTGAAAAATCCTGACCTTATTATTCTTCCTGGTACAAAAAATACTATGGAGGATTTAAAGTGGCTTAGAGAATGTGGTCTGGAGGCAGAGATAGCAAGGCATAAAGAGGGAGGCACGCTTATTTTTGGAATTTGCGGAGGGTATCAGATGCTTGGTGAAGAATTAAGCGACCCATTTAATGTTGAGGGTGGTGGCAATATGCGAGGTATGTGTTTGTTGCCAACTAAAACTATTTTTGCAGAAGAAAAAACAAGAACCAGAGTTACAGGTGTAGTTGGCAAAATTAATGGAGAATTTTCAACGTTAAGTGGATTAAGCTTTGAAGGATATGAAATTCATATGGGTGAGACTGAGGTTGTGGATGTTTCACCATTTTCATCAATTATAAATGGAAAAACTGAAAAAGGCGATGGTGCATGTTGTGATAATGTTTTTGGCACGTATGTACATGGTATTTTTGATACAGGAACTTTTACAGAAGGATTGATTGGTATAATCTGCAAAAAGAAGGGAATTCATATGGATGAGCTTGAGAATTTTGATTTTGAAAAATACAAGGAAAATCAATACGACCTTTTGGCAGATACTCTGCGAAACAATATGGATATGAAAAAAATTTATGAAATTATGGGGATGGTAAAATGACAGGCTTAACGCATCTGTATTTTGGTGATGGCAAAGGGAAAACCACGACGGCCATAGGTCTTGCCGTAAGGGCGGCAGGAAGCGGTATGAAGGTAGCATTTGTTCAATTTATGAAAGGTTGTGAAACAAGTGAAATAGGTATGCTTAAGCTTTTACCTAATATTTGTGTTTTTAGGAGCAATGTGGACTTTGGCTTTTTTTCCACAATGTCATTTGATGAAAAACAGCGTATTACCAACATACATAATTCGCTTATGGAAGATGCACTGGAATATTTAGGTACAGAAGGTATGCTTGTGCTGGATGAAGTTACTCATGCAATTAATTTTGACCTAATTAACTGTGAGAAGTTTAGGGCTTTTATTGATGGTAAACCACAATGCATAGAACTTGTTTTGACGGGCAGAAACCCAAAAGATTATCTTATTGAAGCGGCAGACTACGTATCTGAAATTAAAAAAATAAAACATCCTTATGAAGGAGGAATTACTGCAAGAAAGGGAATTGAATTATGAAAAAGCCTGAAATAGTTTTGCCACAGGATATTGAAAAACGAAGCTTTGAGATAATTGAAAGTGAGTTGAAAGTTCCTATTGATGAAGAGAAAAAGCCTATAGTTAAAAGGGTTATACACACTACTGCAGATTTCAGTTATGCCGAAACAATGGCGTTTTCTGAGGGTGTGGTAGACAAAGCTTTGGAGGCAATTCGTGGTGGTGCGAATATAATAACCGACACAAATATGGTGCGAGCTGGCATAAATAAAATGGCATTAGGGAAATTTGGTGGAGAAGTTTTTTGCTACATGGCAGATGAAGATGTTGCAAAGACTGCAAAGGAAAATGGAACAACAAGGGCTGTTGCAAGCATGAACAAGGCATCGGAAAATGGACAAAACTGTATTTTTGCCATTGGGAATGCACCAACGGCACTAATACGCCTTTATGAGCTTATTAATGAAGGGAAGCTTATGCCCCAACTAATTATAGGTGTACCAGTAGGGTTTGTTAATGTTGTGGAGAGTAAAGAACTTGTTATGAGCCTTGAAGTTCCTTATATAGTTGCAAGAGGGAGAAAAGGTGGAAGTAATGTTGCGGCAGCTATTGCAAATGCTTTAATATATTCAGTAAACAATAAAAATGAATAAATATGTGTTTTTATAAATAAATATTGATTATATACAAAAAGTTTGTCATAAGACATATATTTGAAAACAATAAAATATATTTTTTCAAAATTGTTAGATAGGCAAAAAAATAAAAAATATGACTGTTAGATCAAAGTGTTGCATGTATGAAACAAATTTTTCTTGAAAAAACAACGTAAATATAGTATAATTTAGCAGTTGTTAATATAATAATCGATATAAGTTAAAATTTGCATTTAAAAAAGAGAAAAACGCGGGAGGAATAATTATGAAGAAAAGAATGTTTGGAGTAATTGCAGGGCTACTTGCACTTACAATGGCACTTTCAGCTTGCACATCAAATTCAGCAACAGGTGGTTCATCAGCAGAAGGCAAACCGGCGGCTGAAGCCAACATTAAGCTTGCAACAGGTGGAACATCGGGAACATACTATGCTTTCGGTGGGGTAATTGCCCAGGCAGTTACTAATACAACAGGAATAAAATTTGACGTTCAGTCAACAGGTGCTTCTAAAGCTAACATTGGATTGATTGCCGATGGAGAGGTAGATATGGCTATTGTTCAGAACGACGTTATGGACTATGCTTACAACGGAACAGACCTTTTTGAGGGTGAAAAAACAGACAACTTTAACGCTATGGCTGCTATGTATGCAGAAGTTTGCCAGGTGGTTGCAAACCCTTCAGCTGGAATAGAAACTATTGCTGACCTTAAAGGGAAAAGAGTTTCTGTTGGTGATGCAGGCAGTGGTGTAGAATTTAATGCAAAGCAGATACTTGAAGCTTATGGAGTTACTTTTGACGACATTGACAAACAGAATCTTTCTTTTGGAGACTCAGCAAATGCTATGAAAGACAACAAGATTGATGCTTTCTTCTGTACAGCAGGCGCACCAACAACTGCCGTTATGGAACTTTCAAGCACAAACGAAGTTAAAATTCTTAATGTAGATGGCGCAGAAGCTGAAGCTCTTGTTGCAAAATATCCATTCTATACATCATATACAATACCTAAAGAAACTTATAATGGTATGACAGAAGATGTTACAACTGTTTCAGTAAAAGCTACCTTTATTGTAAGCCCTGAACTTTCTGAAGATGTTGTATATAATATGACAAAAGCTATTTTTGAAGGAAAAGAGGAAATTGCAGCTGGTCATGCAAAGGGTGCAGAAATTGACCCTGCATATGCAGTTGAAGGTATATCAGTTCCTTTCCATCCGGGTGCAGAAAAATACTTCAAGGAAATTGGTGTACTTAAATAATACACTTTAACAAACCTAAACTTAAAGCGGCAGGTGCAGCCGCAATGGTGTTATTCGCCGTTGCGGCTCTACTTATTTTTTTACTGTTTCCTACCGGAGAGGAAGTATTGCAGCTAAGGGATGGCGAAAATGGAAAAGTATATGCAAAATATGAGGCGTATGAGGGCATGACCTTTTCAGTCTCTTTTATTCATTCAGTAAATAAAAGCCGTGTAAAGGAAACGTACAAAATTAAAGATGGTGCAATATATCTTGAGAGTTGCCTATATAGTTCGTTTGGTGCTGGCGTAGCAACTGAGGTGGAAGAAGGGCAAACTTTGACATATACCGAAGATGGGGAAATGCTATTATCTGATTTTAACCGCAGGATTGATGGATTATCTTATATTGTTGGTACTGTTTCGGATCATATACTTGAAGTTGAGAATGAAGAAATAAGTTTAAGGGATTTATGCGGGCGTAACAGCACCGTAAGGTTTGAAGTTTTAAAATAGGAGGTAAAAAATGTCAGAGTTTTTAGATAATGAAAGAAAAAAAGTAGTGAAAGAAAGACAAAATGCTCTTGAAAAAAAGACAGATATTACGGAACACATTATTCACGAGGACGAAGAAAGGATGAAACAGGTTCTTAAAGAGTTTGACCGTGAAAGCAATACGAGACATTTTGAAGGTATTCCCAATACTATTATTAAATATATGCTTGTTGCATTTTCGGTTTATGCGTTATGGATGAATATTTTCAGTTCACTTCCAGAGCAGATACGTCGTGCGTCATTTGTTGGCATAGTTATATTTATTGCATATCTTCTCTACCCAGCAAAGAAAAATGGTTCTAAAAAAATTAATTATGTGCCTTGGTACGATTTTTTGTTGGGCATTGTTGGAGGAGGATGTTTCTTCTATTATATAGTGAATTTTCAGGCAATTGTTTCAAGAGCAGGTAGAAGTACGCAGCTTGATATAATAATTGGAATTATCGGAATCCTTATACTTATGGAGATTTGCCGAAGAGTTGTTGGTATGCCGATACTTATTGTAGTTACCTGTTTCGTTATTTATGCATTTTCCACTGGATTTTCACTTAAACGAATTGTATCTCACTTGTTTTATACAACGGAGGGTGTTATTGGCACACCTCTTGGTGTTTGTTCTACATTTATTGTTTTGTTTATTTTATTTGGAGCTTTCCTAGATAAAACGGGCGTTGGACGCTTTTTTATTGAAATTGCAAACTCTATTGCTGGTGCTGCTACTGGTGGACCTGCAAAGGTTGCAGTTATTGCAAGTGCACTTCAGGGGATGATAAGCGGAAGCTCTGTTGCAAACACGGTTGGTAGTGGTAGTTTTACAATACCTATGATGAAAAAGACAGGTTATCCACCTGAGTTCGCTGCTGCGGTTGAAGCCGCGGCATCAACAGGTGGTCAGATTATGCCTCCAATTATGGGTGCAGCTGCGTTCCTTATGGCGGAAATGACTGGTGTTCCTTATTCAAATATAGTTATTGCGGCTATTTTACCAGCGGCATTGTACTTTACAGGTATTTTCCTTATGGTACATTTTGAGGCTAAAAAGCTTGGCTTAGTTGGTCTTAATAAGGATGAAATACCAGGGTTCTTTTCACTTATGCTAACACGAGGATATTTGCTTTTACCATTAGTTGTACTTGTTTATTGTATGATGAACGGATTTACATCATCAATGAGTGCAGTATATGCTATTATTACATCTATTATTGTAAGTATGTTTAGAAAAGAGACGAGAATGAGTTTTTCAACTTTTCTTGAGGCTCTTGAAAACGGAGCAAGAAACACTATTGGTGTGGCAGTTGCTTGTTCAATTGCGGGCATAATTGTTGGTGTTGTTACGCTTACAGGTTTAGGCCTTAAGTTAGCTACAGGGCTTTTAACATTGTCTGGTGGTATTCCTATAATTGCACTTTTCTTTACAATGATTGCGTGTATTATATTGGGCATGGGCGTGCCTACAACAGCTAATTATGTTATTATGGCTACAATCACTGCACCAATTGTTATTAAGCTAGGAGTACCTATGCTTGCTGCACATATGTTTGTTTTTTATTTTGGAATTGTTGCAGATATTACACCGCCTGTTGCTTTGGCGGCATATGCAGGTTCTGCAATTGCCCACAGCGATCCATTTAAAACCGGTGTCACGGCAACAAGAATTGCAATTACAGCATTTATTATTCCATATATTTTTGCGTTTAACCCAGACTTATTGTTGATAGGTGGCTCAATTTCACAGGCTATACTTATATTAATAACTGCGTTTATTGGTATGGTTGGTATATCAGCTGGTATGGAAGGTTATATGCATACACATCTTAAGGCTTATGAGAGAGTTGTATGTATTTTTGGTGGTATAATGCTTATTGTACCAGGAGTATATTCTGACTTAATTGGAATTTTATTAGTGGCTGTTATAATTGCTACACAGGTACTAAAAAAGAGAAAAGAGGCAATTTAGAGGTTATTTTGCAGTATAAAAAGGGTGAGATTGTTTTTTCAATCTCACCCTTTTTATATACAATTATTACTAAATATAATCTAAATATCAGCAATTTTACTTCTGTATGGAATGGAACATTTCATAGACTTTAGCCTTGCAATTACAGAATTATCACTCCAGAAGTGCATAGGAAAGGCTAGGTCGGTATTTGTGTTACGCATAAAATAATCGAATCCCAGATGAAAGTCATCACCCTGACGAGGATCTAATACTAGAAATGCAACGTCAAAGTGTCGATTCTTAATTTTAGCCATTTCCAGTTTAAACATATAGTCTATATTTTTGTTAAAGGCGTCATCTTCTCCAGACCAAAGCCAAAGATGCAAATCGCCAGCGTGATAAATAGTTTTACCATCAATGGATACAATAAATGCAACACCTTCGTCAGTTGATGTAAGGGTTTCAATTTGCAATTCATTTATTCTTGTACAAGTATTAGCAGGGATAAAGGTTATTTTGCTGTAGCTGGATTTATTGACACCATGATTAAGGAAAAACTTTTCATTATATCTTTTTTTTATATCATTGGAAAAAATGTAATGAACATTTGGGTACTTATCCATAAGGGAAAATATAGATAAGCTAAAGTGGTCATTATGGTTATGGCTTGAAAAAACGTAAATATCTTTTTGGGGATTGAAGTTAGGCAAACTTCCTTGGAAATAATCGAAAAGAAGAATGGATTTTTCAAGCTCTACTGAAAAACAACTGTGATGGATATATGAGATATTCATTTTAACCTCCTTATATTGTTGGAATTAGTGATATTATAGCACGGGTTTTAATAATAGATCATATAAACTTCAATTTTGTGTAAAATTACTAAAATATTGTTATTTTGTATATAAAATGGTATAATATATACAAAACAGGAGGTGCTGCAAATGAAAATAATGTTTCTTGGTGCTGACCACGAGGTTACAGGAAGTTGCCACCATATCCAGGTAGGCGAAAAAAATATTTTACTTGATTATGGTATGGAGCAGGGTAGGGATACATACGAAAATCAAAAGCTCTCAATAAATGAGGCGGATATTGACTATGTTTTTCTTTCACATGCTCACATTGACCATTCAGGGCTTATTCCTCTTTTATACAAAAACGGTTTTAAAGGTGAAATTTATACAACAGAGGCAACATACGACCTTTGTAAGATAATGCTGCGAGATAGTGCACACATTCAGGAATTTGAGGCACAATGGCGTAACCGTAAGGCAAAAAGGTCTGGGCATGAATTATACGAACCTCTTTACTCGATGGATGATGCTGAAGATGTACTAGAACATTTTCATGAATGTGTGTACGATGAGATAATTAATGTGTGCGATGAGATAAAAGTGCGTTTTGTAGATGTTGGGCACCTTCTTGGTTCTGCAAGTATAGAGTTATGGCTTACAGAAAACGGCACAACAAAAAAGATAGTATATTCTGGAGATATAGGGAACATTAATCAACCTATTATCGACGACCCGCAGTATGTTGAAGATGGAGATTTTGTTATAATGGAATCCACATATGGAAACCGTTTCCATGGTGACATGCCTGACTACGTAGGTGAATTATCTAGAATTATTCAAACCACTTTTGACAAAGGTGGAAATGTTGTTATACCAGCATTTGCGGTTGGAAGAACACAGGAGATGCTGTATTTTATACGTAAAATTAAAGAAGAGGGTCTTATTAAGGGCCATAATGATTTTAAGGTGTATGTTGATAGTCCTCTTGCTGTTGAGGCAATCAATGTATTTAATGAAAACATAGACAATTGTTTTGATGAAGAGGCAATGGAGCTAGTGCGAAAAGGTATAGACCCTATTAGTTTTAGAGGGCTTAGAGTAGCGGTTTCAGCAGAAGAATCACAGGCAATAAATTTTGACAAAGACCCAAAGGTCATTCTTTCTGCATCGGGTATGTGTGATGCAGGGCGAATACGCCATCATTTAAAGCATAATCTTTGGCGTCCTGAAAGCACTATACTTTTTGTTGGATACCAAGCAGTTGGCAGTCTTGGCAGAATATTGGTTGATGGTGGAAAACAGGTTAAGCTATTTAATGAAATCATTAATGTTAGAGCAAATATTGAAAAGTTGGACGGTATTAGTGGGCACGCAGACAAAAAGGGACTTTTGAAGTGGATTAATAGTTTTAAAAGTAAACCGGAAAAGGTGTTTGTTGTACATGGAGATGATTTGGTTAGTGAGGAATTTAGCGAGTGCTTAAGAAATGAATATAGATACGATGTGTATTGTCCTTTTAGCGGTGCGATATATGATTTATCTACAAATACTGTAATTAAAGATGGTACAAAGGTACCAATTGAACATAAAGATAGAAGTCAGGCAGCTCGAAGAAATTCAGATGTATATGTAAATCTTGAAAATGCAGTATCCAGACTTGATAGACTAGTTAATGATAACAAAGGCAAAACAAATGCAGAAATTGAAAAGCTGGTAATTGCCATTAATAGGTTATGTGATAAGTTTAGTTAATATTGTGTTAAAAACTGCGTCTTTTGGAGGAGGAATATTTTCCGCTTAAAGGCGCAGTTTTTAAAATTGAAGGAATTTAATTATGAATTTTACGTAAAATAATTTTTGACAATTTAACTTTTTTTCATCAACATTTCTGCAATATTTTTTAAATCATCATAAGAAGAAATAGATTTTGCTTTTCCTTCTATTCCTGCACGAATTTGTGGTGGAAGAGCATTAAAGTATTTTCTTGCAGTAGCATCCTCATCTACTAAGTTATAGACACTTGGAAATTTTTTTTCCATATAATCACCTCAATATCATTATTTACTTCAAAATAAAAATTATACTTACGTATTTGCACTAACCTATCTGCAAAAATAAGTTTTTATGGTATAATAAAAGGAAGGAGACCAACTATGAATAGTCAATAGTAAAATCAAAAGTTTTGATGAAAGTTTTGAACTAAAAAAGTGTATAGGAAATAAAGCATCAAAAGGTGCTCTTTGAAAATTAAATATAGTTGATAGGTAGGACTAGGCTAAATTAAATGCAATATTATCGGTCATCATCTTATGAATGACACGAACTAGTTTATGAGCAACATGACCTAAGGCATTGTAATGCGACGTCCCTGAGAAATCTTTAAATCATAATAATCCTTAAAGGTTTGATTTACCAAGGTGGTTTGCCAGGCAGCATTGATTAGTGCATATCGTAGTAGTTTGGAGCCACGTTTTGACATTCGCGTTCTTGCTGCTGTAAAATTACCAGATTGGTAAACGGAAGGGTCTAATCCAGCATAAGCAAGAAGTTGGCAGGGCTTTTCAAAACCAGTGATATCACCAATTTCGCCAATAATCATGGTGCCATTTAAGGAACCAATGCCAGGAATTGTTTTAATAATGGAATCCATTTTGTCCATAATCTCATGGATGGAATGCCCCACCTCTGCAAGATGCTGGGTACACATCTCAACCTTCTGAATGGATTGAAGTATCCTTGACAGAAAGTGAATCCAGATGTTTTAGCAGCTTTTGAAACCCAGAATGATCATTAGTAAAGAAAAAAAGTTCTGCGAGGACTTCTCCATCTGAGTTCACGATAGCTGCGTAGTGCGTTTGCTTGGCAATATCAATGCCAACGTAAATCATAAAAATCAACTCCTTCGTATAATAATCACTGTGGCTATCCACCCAGTTTTACCATCATAGACCTGCGTGAAATGAAAGTTCAAAGACTTATCCAACTATAAATGATTTAGATAAAACTGTGGCAATACACTCCGTAAAATAGTCAAGGCTATAGGATTTTATAAAAAGTCCACAGTGTTACTACTGATTATAACAAAGTTAAATAGAAAGGAGCGTATGATGTATTTAACTACTAATACATCATACAAGTGATTTTATGAGCATAGAAAAGCTGAAAAAATGGATTCAAAACAGTGATAATATTGTGTTTTTTGGTGGTGCTGGTGTATCTACAGAAAGTGGTATACCTGATTTTAGAGGCGAAGAAGGTATATTTAAAACAATAAGTGAATACGGAGTTCGGCCAGAAACTATACTTAGTCACAGTTTTTTTGTTAGAAATCAGGAGATATTTTTTGAATATTATAAGAACCATTTACTGTATCCGGATGCAAAACCTAATGCTGCACACTATGCTTTGGCTGAGTTGGAACGTCGGGGAAAACTGAGGGCAGTTATAACACAAAACATAGACGATCTGCATCAAAGAGCTGGAAGTAAAAATGTTTTGGAGCTTCATGGCACACTTTATAGGAATTATTGCATAAAATGTGGTGCGGAATATGGTCTTGAATATGTGCAAAATAGTAAAGGTGTAACAAAATGCGAAAAATGTTCTGGCATTGTTAGACCTGATGTGGTATTATATGAGGAAAGTCTTGATGAGGAAGTAATGAGTAAAGCAGTAGAATATATTTCTAGGACTGATGTACTTATTGTTGGAGGGACAAGCTTGAATGTTTATCCAGCAGCAGGACTTATAAATTATTATAGAGGGAAAAAACTTGTTTTGATTAACAAATCCACAACAAGTTTTGATGGCAGAGCCGACTTGTGCTTACACATGAATATAGGTGATGTATTTAAAGAAATAATTTGATGAAAATTTTTTGGAATATTTTTTGAAAAAGTGTTGACAAATGACTTCTGACTTGCTATAATAAATCTCGCACTGTTGAACTTTGAAAAATGAATAACGTTTTAAACTAAACCCATAGTTAATTTCTGCGACCAACGGTCGCAAAAGTAATTCAATGGAAACAAAAAAACAAATGTCGGTGCAGACCGACAAGCTAGTGCAAACTGGCAAGGACAAAAACTTTAATATAAGAGTTTGATCCTGGCTCAGGATAAACGCTGGCGGCGTGCTTAACACATGCAAGTCGAGCGGAAGTATTTTAAAGCTTGCTTTTTAATACTTTAGCGGCGGACGGGTGAGTAACGTGTGGGTAACCTGCCATATACTGGGGAATAATCATT
>JAQVIB010000214.1 GCA_028695945.1 Lachnospiraceae bacterium | reverse complement strand
AAAGCATAATACCAACGGCCGTATCATTAGCCTTTGTTATATGTGCCTGCTTCCTTTTGATATCCCTCTTTAATTCTAAAATGTAGTTATCCTCCTGCAAATAGGGAAAGCCATCAATCACTAGGTGTACCAAGTCCATCCAAGAGGGGATATCATCTTCTGTTGCAAAATGAATAATCCATTTATTCGTTTCGTTACTACAAAGCATTTCGTATTCTCCCTCCAAACGAAACCTTAATTGCAGTGGGTAAAATTTTTCATTTTCTCGATATTTATTAGGGGATTGCTTATACATAGCCGTAAAAATATTTGTAAAGGATTGCTGTGTTTGGTATCCCGCCATCATAGCAATTTCCACTATTGGCTTTTCCGAAAAAACCAATAGTTTTGCTGCTTCGGTTAGTTGTCGCCGCTGCACATAGTCATGTATGGTAAGGCCCACAGTATGGGTAAATACTCTATGAAGGTGATATTTAGAGTAGTGAATAGCTTCCGCAATCCGTTCTAAATCTATCTTTTCTGATAGGTGTGCTTCAATAAATTGAATTGCTGCTGAAATTTTTTCTATACTCTTTGGATTCATGCAGACAGCCTCCTTTGCATTTAATTCTACCAGATTTTTTTAGATTGGTTTTGCTAATTCTTGCTCTTTTCGTTTACGTACAACATTTTTGCTCTTTAACAGATGACATATGGTATTTTGGAATAATTTTAGAAATAAACAAAGTAGCATAGACGAATAATTTTGTCGCCCCATGCTACTTGAAAAATGATACTTTATTACTTAATTGCTACCAATTCAATATATCCTCTTGTACCGATTGGTTCAAGCTGTATACGTGGATTTTCTTTTTCCCAAGTGTAGCCAATTACAGTTGGGTCATATTTTTTAATTGCTTCCCATACCTGTTCAATTGCTTGGCAATAGTCTTCTTCAAGAAATGGTTCCCCTTGGAACATCAAATATTTGCAAGCTGGTAGGTTGATTACGTCAAATCCATCTGGAATAACCTCTTCATAATCCGTTGCAACCTCAACACCCTGCACATATTTGGAAGTGCCTGGCTTAATATAGCTTGCGGGTAGCCAAAGAGAAACTGGCTCTTTGCTAATGGATTTCATAATTAAAAGCAGACCCCACACATCACAACCAACTTCTTCACAGTAGGCAAAATAGTCGGCAGCCTTAATTCCTCGCTTGATGAGCACTTTCCTTGCAGGTTTCTCAATAACTTGAACAAATACATTTTTTACATTTTCCATTTTATTCTCCTTTCGGATAGCTCTATACTTTATGCCATAAGGGGTGAAAAGATAAAGAGGAATGGGTGAAGCGGCATATTCACGTGGATTGCAGCCGAACTCACGAAAAAAAGCACGCTGATATCCATCCACACTGCCAGAACCAAGCTCTAATGCAACATCAAGAATTTTGCAGGCTTCATCACGAAGTTTCAGTGCTGATTTGGTTAACCGGAATCGGCGAATATAATCTGCAGGCGTTAGATTCGTCCACTGGGTAAACAACCGATAGGAATACCAAGGCGAAAACAAGGATACTAGTGATAAATCTGCAAGGGTAATATTTTCGCATAAATGCTCTGCAATGTAGTCTTGCATACGCTGTACAGCTTCTATGTGTTCCTCCATTTTTCCACCTCCCATATGAACATATTTTAGCATTTAGCAATTTGAAAACTCTCGACTTTTTTGCTAATCACACTGTTTGGATATTTTCTACATTAAAAATTTTCTATATCATGCAATGCCTTTTGAATATCTTTTTCCACAAGAGGTCGTATACTATCTTTGTATTTTGTAGGGTCTGCTTTATGAAGTGCGTTTTCAATATCAAGTTTTAGGTCTGGTTTATTTTTTACAATGGATGGCAATGCTTTAATGCACTGTCGTGCGGTAATTGGCTTATCATCGGTGATATGCTTTAAGTAGGAATCAATGATTTCATCAATTTTATAATCAGTATCCCATTTTGCATTGGCAGCAATTAGAATAAGTGCCCTTGTTCGAATATAAGAATTTTTATCGCTAAGCATTTCAACAAATATATGAAAGAATGGATAAACGGCTACCGAAAAGGCACTTTCATTTTGCAATTGCTTCAAACATTGGTAAGCTTTTTTGTCATCTCTGTTTTTCAAACCTTCAATTAACTCTGGAATATTTGTCATCTTATCTACTCCTTGTTCTGGTTTTTCATTAGCTATTTATATTAGGTGGTATATTGAAAATTTTACCATAGCAAAGTAGGGGTTACAAGTAAGAACTAATGATTAGAAACTAAAGTAAAATGTATATAAATTGTATGTATTACAAGATTTGGTATTGACATTGTTTTTACGGTTTATTGAAAAAGGCATTTTATAAGTTGAGAAAGAAGAATGAATCAGGCTTATAGTTAATTGTTTCTGCTGATGAAATCAATGGAAAGTGCGTACTGTAACGGAGTAAGTGATGCCATATCTAAAATCAGAATAACCCTGTATTCCATTTTGAAATACAGGGTTATTCTACAGTCAGTAAAAGCGTATAAAATTAGGTTTGTACTAAGAAATTTCAGTATTTTACAATAGCAAAATAAAATTACATTCTTAAATTAAGCTGTCTTCTTTGATTTTATGGCAAAGCTTGCGGTAAACTTGTCCCAGCATTGTTCACAAATGTCTGCACATTCTTCTGTTCCATCTTTTTCAGAAGTATAGCCCCAATGTTTTTCTACGTGTACAAAGTCCTCATAATAGCCATGATTGTCAGTTTTTAGCTTTCTTCCGCATACATTACAGTAAATATCTCCAATAACTTCCGTTTCCTGAATTCTCATTTCTGTTTTTATCAACATAATCCCCCCGTTTCTGTTATAAAAATTTTAGCACAAAATACGCAAAAAACCTATATATAAAA
>JAQVIB010000034.1 GCA_028695945.1 Lachnospiraceae bacterium | reverse complement strand
GTGCTTGAGTTTACAGATTTTTCTTTGGATGACAATCCAAAATATTCTATTGAGGAGTGCAAGGAGAGGGATGCAACATACGCAGCACCTCTTAAAATTAAAGCAAGGCTTAACAATAAAGAGTTGGATGAAATTAAAGAGCAGGAATTATTTATGGGTGATTTCCCACTTATGACTGACACAGGAACATTTGTTATAAATGGTGCCGAGCGTGTTATCGTAAGTCAGCTGGTACGTTCACCTGGTATTTACTACGCCTCTGATTTCGATAAGGTTGGAAAGAAGCTTCTTTCTGCAACAGTTATACCTAACAGAGGTGCATGGCTTGAATATGAAACAGACTCCAATGATGTTTTTTACGTTCGTGTAGACCGTACCAGAAAAGTGCCTGTAACAGTTCTTATTAGAGCACTTGGTTTTGGTACAGATAATGAAATTTTACAGATGTTTGGCGACGAGCCAAAAATTGTTGCAACAATTGAAAAAGACCCAAGTAAATCTTATGAAGAAGGTCTTGTAGAAATTTATAAGAAACTTCGTCCAGGTGAGCCTCCTACAGTGGAAAGCTCTGAAACACTCCTTCGTGGAATGTTTTTTGACCCCAAGAGATATGACCTTGCGAAGGTTGGCCGTTACAAATTCAATAAAAAACTTGCCCTTAGAAACCGTATTAAAGGTGCAGTGCTTGCAGAAAGCGTTGTAGACCCTATGACAGGTGAGGTTATTGCTGAAAAAGGACAAGAACTGGACATGCTTATGTGTGATGAAATTCAGGACACAGGTATTGGCTATGTTGTTATTGAAACTGAGGAAGAGGAAAGAACAACAAAAATTCTTACGAATCAAACCGTTTCCATAGACCCATTTATTGCAGAGTTTGACCTTACAGCTGATGATGTTAACATTAAGGAAAAAGTTTATTTCCCAGCCCTTAAAGCTATTCTTGATGAATATAACACAGCTGAAGAAATTAAAGCTGCAATAAAGGAAAAACATGCGTTGCTTCTTCCTAAACACATCACTATACAAGATATTATGGCTTCCATCAACTATGTTATGCAGTTAGATTATGGTTATGGAAATGTTGATGACATTGACCATTTAGGAAACCGTAGAATACGTTCTGTAGGCGAACTTTTACAAAATCAGTTCAGAATTGGTCTTTCAAGAATGGAAAGAGTTGTTCGTGAAAGAATGACAATTCAGGATTTAGATATAGTTACACCACAGGCACTTATTAATGTAAGACCTGTTACAGCGGCTATAAAAGAATTTTTCGGCAGTTCACAGCTTTCACAGTTTATGGACCAGAATAATCCTCTTTCAGAGCTTACACATAAGAGACGTCTTTCAGCCTTAGGCCCTGGCGGTCTTTCCAGAGAAAGAGCAGGCTTTGAGGTTCGTGACGTTCATCATTCTCATTACGGAAGAATGTGCCCTATTGAAACACCTGAAGGCCCTAACATTGGTCTTATTAACTCGCTTGCTACTTTTGCACGTATTAACGAGTATGGCTTTATTGAAGCACCATACAGAACAGTTGATAAGAGCGGTGAACAGCCTAGAGTTACAGATGACTATATTTATGTAACAGCAGACGAAGAGGAAAACTACAATGTTGCACAGGCAAATGAGCCGCTTACAGAAGAGGGTTACTTTGTGCACAAAAAGGTTTCTGGTCGTTACCGTGAAGAAATTATTGAGGTTGACAGAAAAGAAATTCATCTTATGGACGTTAGCCCTAAGCAGATGGTTTCAGTTGCTACAGCCTTAATTCCTTTCCTTGAAAATGACGATGCTAACCGTGCCCTTATGGGTTCAAACATGCAGCGTCAGGCAGTTCCACTTCTGATTACTGACAGTCCTATTGTTGGTACAGGTATGGAATACAAAACAGCAAAAGATTCTGGTATTTGTGTAATTGCAAAAAATGCTGGTATTGTAGAAAGAGTTTCTGCTGACCAGATTGTTGTGAAAACAGAAAAGAGCAGAGATGTTTACAAGCTTATTAAATACCAGAGAAGTAACCAAAGCACATGCCTTAACCAACGTCCTATTGTTGAGATTGGACAGAGCGTTGAAGCTGACCAGATTATTGCTGACGGTGCTTCAACATGCCACGGTGAACTTGCTCTTGGTAAAAATCCTCTTATTGGATTTATGACATGGGAAGGCTATAATTACGAGGATGCTGTTCTTTTAAGTGAAAAGCTTGTTCAAGAGGACATATATACCTCTGTGCATATTGATGAATATGAAGCAGAAGCAAGGGATACAAAGCTTGGACCAGAAGAAATTACAAGAGATATACCTAATGTAGGTGATGACGCACTTCGTGACCTTGATGAAAGAGGTATTATTCGTATTGGTGCTGAGGTTAGACCAAACGATATACTTGTTGGAAAGGTGACACCAAAGGGCGAAACAGAGCTTACAGCAGAGGAAAGACTTCTTCGTGCAATCTTTGGCGAAAAAGCAAGAGAGGTTAGAGATACTTCACTTCGTGTTCCTCACGGTGCTACAGGTATTATTGTAGATGTTAAGATTTATACAAGAGAAAATGGCGATGATATTGGCCCAGGTGTTAATCAGCTTGTACGTGTTTACATTGCACAGAAGAGAAAAATCTCTGTTGGTGACAAGATGGCTGGTCGACACGGTAACAAGGGTGTTGTTTCACGTGTTCTTCCTGTTGAAGATATGCCTTTCTTACCAAACGGCAGACAATTAGATATCGTTCTTAACCCATTGGGTATTCCTTCACGTATGAATATAGGTCAGGTACTTGAAACTCACCTTAGTCTTGCTGCTAACGTGCTTGGATGGAAGGTAGCTACACCGGTATTTGATGGTGCAGACGAAATTGACATCATGGATACGCTTGAAATGTCAAACGATTATGTTAACACAGATTGGGAAGAATTTTCTAAAAAGTGGGAACCACTCCTTTCAGGTGATATTTATGATGAATTATACGAAAACAGAAACCACAGAGAGTTATGGAAAGGTGTTAAGCTTAGCCGTGACGGAAAAGTTGAGCTTCGTGACGGACGTACTGGTGAAAGCTTTGATAACCGTGTAACAGTTGGTTTTATGCACTACCTTAAACTCCATCACCTTGTAGATGATAAGATTCATGCTCGTTCTACAGGACCATACTCACTTGTAACACAGCAGCCATTGGGTGGTAAAGCTCAATTCGGTGGTCAGCGTTTTGGAGAGATGGAAGTTTGGGCACTTGAGGCATATGGTGCAGCGTATACTTTACAGGAAATCCTTACAGTAAAATCTGACGATATTGTTGGTCGTGTTAAAACATATGAATCTATTGTTAAGGGTGAAAATATACCTGAGCCAGGTGTGCCAGAGTCCTTTAAGGTTCTTCTTAAAGAATTACAGTCACTTTGTCTTGATATACGTGTGTTAAGAGAAGACCAAACAGAGGTTGAAATTAAAGAGTCTATAGACGATGTTGACGACCTTAATGTAAATATTGATGGTTTTGAAAAAGATGACGATGAATTAAAAGCAAAGAGACCTAATCCTTTTGCGGTATCAGAGGATTCACCTATTGTTGACGAATTAGAGTTCCTTTTCAGCGATGAAGATACAGTAACCGATGATGCTGATGATGTACTTGATGAGGTGTTGGGTGAAGATTTATTAGATGACGAAGATTTTGACGATGATGAGGAATAAGAAGGGAGAGGTTAAAGTATGGCAACTCAAGAACAAGGAATAGTTTTTGACTCAATTAAAATTGGCTTGGCATCTCCTGAGAAAATCCGTGAATGGTCAAGAGGCGAGGTTAAAAAACCAGAAACTATAAATTACAGAACCCTAAAGCCCGAAAGAGATGGACTTTTCTGCGAAAGAATTTTTGGACCTCAAAAAGACTGGGAATGCCATTGCGGTAAATACAAGAGAATTAGATATAAGGGCGTAGTTTGTGACCGATGTGGTGTTGAGGTTACAAAAAGTAAGGTAAGACGTGAAAGAATGGGGCATATTGAACTTGCTTGCCCTGTTTCACACATCTGGTATTTTAAAGGTATTCCTTCAAGAATGGGTCTTATTCTTTCTATGAGCCCAAGAGCTTTGGAGAAGGTTTTATATTTTGCTTCTTATATTGTGCTTGATGCTGGAGAAACTGCACTTCAATATAAACAGCTTCTTACAGAAAAAGAATACAGAGATGCTTACGACAAATATGGAAATACTTTCAAGGTTGGTATGGGTGCAGAGGCCGTTAAACAGCTTTTAATGGATATTGACCTTGATGGCGAAAGTGAAAAACTTAAAAAAGAATTTGTTGATTCTACAGGTCAGAAACGCATACGTATTATAAAAAGACTTGAGGTTCTTGAAAGTTTTAAAGCTTCAAACAACAAGCCAGAGTGGATGATTCTTGATGCTATTCCTGTAATTCCACCTGATATAAGACCTATGGTTCAGCTTGACGGCGGACGTTTTGCAACAAGTGACTTAAATGACCTTTACAGACGTGTTATTAACCGTAACAACCGTCTTAAGAGATTGCTTGATTTAGGTGCACCTGATATTATCGTTAGAAATGAAAAGAGAATGCTTCAAGAGGCTGTGGATGCACTTATTGATAATGGTCGTCGTGGGCGTCCAGTAACAGGCCCTGGTAACAGAGCATTAAAATCTCTTTCAGGTATGCTTAAAGGTAAGCAAGGACGTTTCCGTCAGAATTTGCTTGGTAAACGTGTTGATTACTCTGGACGTTCGGTTATTGTAGTAGGACCAGACCTCAAGATTTTCCAGTGTGGTATTCCGAAAGAAATGGCAATTGAGCTTTTTAAACCTTTTGTTATGAAAAAGCTTGTTGAAGACGGTCTTGCACACAACATTAAATCTGCTAAGCGTATGGTTGAAAGACTTCAAACTGAGGTTTGGGACGTACTTGAGCAGATTATTGCAGAGCATCCTGTTATGCTTAACCGTGCACCGACACTTCATAGACTTGGTATTCAGGCATTTGAACCAAAGCTTGTAGAGGGTCGTGCTATTAAACTTCATCCATTGGTTTGTACTGCATACAATGCCGATTTCGATGGTGACCAGATGGCTGTTCACGTTCCGCTTAGTGTTGAGGCACAGGCAGAGTGTCGTTTCCTTCTGCTTTCACCTAACAACCTTTTAAAACCATCTGATGGTGCACCTGTAACTGTTCCTTCACAGGATATGATTTTGGGTATGTACTACTTAACTCTTGTTAAGGATGGCGAAAAAGGTGAAGGCAAAGTATTTAAGGATGAACTTGAAGCAATTCTTGCTTACGATAACCATGAAATTACACTTCATGCAAAAATTAAAGTAAGAAGAGTTATGGAATTTGACGGAGTTAAGGAAACCAGAATTGTACCTACAACTGTAGGCTGTATTATCTTTAATGAGGCAATTCCACAGAATTTAGGTTATGTTGACAGAACAAACGAAGAAGATAAATTTAGATATGAAATTGACTTCCTTGTTGACAAAAAGCAAATTGGTAAAATTATTTACCGTTGCATAAATGTATGTGGTTCAACTGAAACAGCAGCTGTGCTTGACAAAATTAAATCCCTTGGTTTCAAGTATTCTACAAAGGGTGCATTAACAGTTTCTGTATCAGATATGGAAATTCCTGCTTCAAAGCCTACTCATCTTGCAGAGGCTGAAGCTTCAATTGATGTAATTACAAAGAAATTTAAGCGTGGACTTATGACTGACGATGAGCGTCACAACAAGGTAATTGAGGCATGGAATATTGCCAATGACAAAATTACCGTTGACCTTCTTGCTGGACTTGGTAAGTACAACAACATCTTCATGATGGCGAACTCTGGTGCCCGTGGTTCAACGAGCCAGATTAAACAGCTTGCAGGTATGCGTGGACTTATGGCAAATACATCTGGTGGTATTATCGAGTTGCCTATTAAGGCTAACTTCCGTGAAGGTCTTTCGGTTCTGGAGTACTTTATTTCTTCACATGGTGCTAGAAAAGGTCTTACAGATACTGCTCTTAGAACAGCCGATTCAGGTTACCTTACACGTCGTCTTGTAGACGTATCACAGGATATTATTATTCGTGAGTGGGATTGTACTGAAGAAGGAAAAGAAGCACCAGGTCTTTGGGTTTCTGCTTTCCTTGACGGCAACGAAGTTATTGAGAGCCTTCAAGTTAGAATTAGCGGTCGTTGGAGTGTACTTGAAATTGTACACCCTGAAACTGGTAAGGTTATTGTTGAAAAAGATACAAAAATTTCTGCTGACCAGGCGGAAAAGGTTGAAAAAGCAGGTATTAAAGAAGTGCTTATTCGTACTGTTCTTACTTGCCGTTCAACAATTGGTATCTGCTCTAAGTGCTACGGTGCAAATATGGCAAGCGGACGTTCAGTAAGAATCGGTGAGTCTGTTGGTATTATTGCCGCTCAGTCTATTGGTGAGCCTGGTACACAGCTTACAATGCGTACTTTCCATACAGGTGGTATTGCCGGCGATGACATCACACAGGGTCTTCCTCGTGTTGAGGAACTTTTTGAGGCAAGAAAGCCTAAGGGTCTTGCTATTATTTCCGAGTTTGCAGGTACTGTTAAGTTAAGTGAAACAAAGAAAAAGAGAGAAGTTACAATTACAAGCCATGAAACAGGCGAGGCAAAGGATTACCTTATTCCTTATGGCTCAAGAATTAAAGTTTATGACGGAGATTTTATCCAGGCTGGTGACGAAATTACTGAAGGTAGCGTTAACCCACATGACATTCTTAAGATTAAAGGCTTAAGAGGTGTTCAGGATTATATGATACAAGAGGTTCAGCGTGTTTACCGTCTTCAGGGTGTTGAGATTAACGATAAGCATATTGAAGTTATTGTTAGACAGATGCTTAAGAGAGTTAAAATTGAGGAAAATGGTGATACAGGATTCCTTCCAGGAAGTCTTGTAGATTGGCTTATATTTGAAAATACAAATGCAGAAATGGAAGAAAAGGGTCTTGAACCTGCAAAGGGCACAAGAGTTCTTCTTGGTATTACCAAAGCTTCCCTTGCTACAGATTCATTCCTTTCTGCCGCTTCCTTCCAGGAAACCACAAGGGTTCTTACAGAGGCAGCAATAAAAGGAAAGATTGACCCACTTATTGGCCTTAAAGAAAATGTTATTATTGGTAAGCTGATACCTGCTGGTACAGGTATGGCAAGATACCGTAACATTGACATTGTAACAGAGACAGAAAAGTGTGAAAGTGACGATGTTGTGATTAATGAAGTGAAAAGAGAAATTTAATTTTTGGAAAACGCTGATTATTTAAGTAATCAGCGTTTTCTTATATACAATAAAAAACCCTGCTAAAGAATAAAAATATTCGTAGGCAGGGTTTTTTTAAGTTTTTTATTACCTATATATTACCATAAATTGGTAGAAAAATCAAGTCTTGTAGTTTTCTAAATGTGGAAGTATAATAGGCAAACTTAGGAGGGGATAAAATGGGAAATGAGTTTATGCCGCAGATTTTGGCACAGTTTAATTTGGTTGCAATTAATAAGGTTTTGGAGTGCAATAAGTTTTCATCAGGATTTGGACTTAGCCTAACTGAAGATGAGGTAAAAGCATTGGCAGAACATAGGTTGGAGACGCTTAAGGCAACAGGCAGAATTGAACTTAGTGGTTGGATTATGCCTAAGCTGATTTTTGCATTTTGTGATTCTCCATTTATTTACCAAGATAATTATGAGGAAATGTTGTTTGGTTTGCAGGAGGTATTCTATTATTTCAAAGGAGAAATGCTGGAGGAAATAAGTGATGATGAACTTATTGCAGTTATGAAGGATAAGTTTGATACAGAGTGCCAAGGAAGCCTTGAATATTTACAAGAAACTGTTTTGGAAGAGCTTGCAAGAAATGTTAGGGAGGGCAGAAAATGAATGAGGACAGCCTTAACCAATTGATGATATTGTTGGACAAACGAATTTTTAAATATACAAGCGGAGAAAGCAGTTCAGTTATGGTAGAAACTGCCCAAAGCATTATGGAATCCGTTAACTTTTGCATAGACGCATATTATAACGAGTACGGAATGGAAAATGCCATAAGTGAAAATTTATCAATTGAGGAGCTATTTTTAAAAGGGAAGGAAATAGTTAAACAACGCCACGCAATTTGCAGAAAACTATTTGTTTTTCTAAGGAAAGAACGAATGAATTACGAAAACCTTGCTTACCAACAGGTAATTGAAATGGCTATACCATTATTTCTTAGAAATTATGACATTGAGTTTGGTGCACATATAATAGGTGGAATTATTGACTATCCTTTAGCTGTTGGCATAAGTGACCTAAAGGGAATTGATTTTTACTTGGAATATGTTCAGAAACTACGAATGGAAAATAGATTTTGCCGAAGATTCAAAACTGAGGAAATTAATGAGTTATTGAGAAGGATGGGGAATATATATGTTGAAATGTTGGTAAATATTTTTCAATTGGTTTTACAGAATATAATTGGTAGAGGCATATTAAAAAAGGATTTTTTAAGTATAAAAATAGATGAAACAGGATTAAAAGAATTATATTGTATATTAAATGGACTTGAAGAAAATGAAATAAGACAAATGGTAAAAGGTGCTGTTTTCAACATTATAGATGACATGGGTATAAAAGAAGTACAGTTACAGAGATATATTGAAAAGGTGGCAGACGACAATTGCTGTGAACTTAAAAACTGTGTAGACAATAATGCGTTAAATAATTTTTTTATCGTTTAAATACACATAAAAATTTTCCTCTATGACCATAATAGGGCAGAAGGGAAGTGATAGATGTGGAACTTTTAGCGGTAGCAATGATTATCAGTCAGTTAGTATTTACTTTAATTGCTGGAGCATATTTTTATGGTGCGTTAAAGAACCAAAAATGCACAAAAGTTATAGGCTCGCTGGAGTCTTCGAAAGAAATTGAAAGAATGAAAAAAATGCGTGCAATTAGCCTTACTACGCCTTTATCTGAAAAAACAAGGCCACAAAAGCTGGAGCAAATTGTTGGGCAGGAAGATGGGATAAAAGCATTACGTGCAGCTTTTTGTGGTAAAAATCCACAGCACGTAATAATCTACGGACCACCAGGTATTGGCAAAACTGCGGCGGCAAGGCTTATGTTAGAAGAGGCAAAAAGAACATACGGTTCTCCGTTTACAAAAGATGCACCATTTATTGAGATGGATGCAACTACACTGCGTTTTGATGAGAGAAGCATTGCGGATCCTCTCATGGGTTCGGTGCATGATCCAATATATCAAGGAGCAGGAGCATATGGGACAGCAGGTGTTCCACAGCCTAAAGAAGGAGCGGTTACTAAGGCTCATGGCGGGGTTTTGTTTATTGATGAAATAGGTGAGCTTCACCCTATTCAGATGAACAAGCTGTTAAAGGTGCTTGAGGACAGACGTGTATTTTTGTCAAGTTCATACTACAGCAGTGAAAATAAAAATATACCAAAGCATATACATGATGTGTTCCAAAATGGTTTACCAGCGGACTTTAGGTTAGTAGGAGCAACAACTAGACTGCCAGAGGAACTTCCACTTGCATTAAGAAGCCGTTGTACGGAGATATATTTTGATGGCCTTAAAAAATTCCACATAAAGGAAATTGTTCAAGAGGCGGCGAAAAATACTGAAATGGACTGTGAGGAAGAAGCGGCACAAAAGGTTACATGCTTTGCTGCAAACGGACGGGATGCGGTGAATATAGTGCAGACGGCGGCATCGGTGGCTTGTATGCAAAATCGCAAAGATATAAGGGTAGAGGACATAGAGTGGGTTGTTCAAAGTGGACGGTATACTCCACGCATAGAAATGAAAGTGGCAAAGGAAGGTGAAGTTGGTGCTGTAAACGGTCTTGGCGTTTGTGGCAGTGGAGGAACTGTTTTGCCAATTGAAGCATGGGCTCAAAAGGTTGAAAATGGCTGTGGAGTGCTTAAGGTGACAGGTATTGTTGAAGAAGAGGAAATAAAAAACGGACAGCACACTATGAAGCGTAAAAGCACTGCAAGTTCATCCGTTGCCAATGTAATAACTGTTTTTTGCAGAGAATTTAATGTGGACATGAGAGATTATGATGTGCATATTAATTTTACAGGTGGTGTTCCCGTAGATGGGCCATCAGCAGGTGTTGCAATTTTCAGTGCGTTGTACTCTGCAGTTAAGCAAATAATTATGCCACCCGACATTGCTATGACGGGTGAGGTATCCATATGTGGGCGTGTGCTTCCTGTTGGTGGTGTACCAATGAAGATTGAGGGTGCTATAGAGGCAGGAGCCAAACGGATTATTATTCCAAAGGAAAACTACCAAACAAATTTCAGTAGTATGAATATAGAAATACTGTGCGTAAACACTGTTGATGAAGTTTTGACCATTTGCTTTGGAGGTGCTTCAGAGGTTGTTCTTACTGCATAGATACAAATGAATATAATTAAAGGCTTTGTTGCGTACCAGACAGTTTAAAATGTCTACTGGTTTGGGCAAAGCCTTTTTAAATACATCGTACTTGTTTGAACTGACAAAATAGTGTATAATACATAGATTAATAATCAGTAGGTTTTTTGAGGTGATATAATGAGCAGATTAAAATTTCCAATTGTTCCATTAAGAGAAATTGCAGTTTTTCCAAATATGATAATAAGTTTTCCTGTTGGCAGACAGCATTCTTTGGATGCACTTGAGGCCGCAGGCAAAAAAGATGATATTGTTTTCCTTGTTATGCAAAAGGAAGCAACAGTAATTGACCCTAATATTGAGGATTTGTATGAAATTGGTACCGTTGCAAAAATTAAACAGGTTCTTAAGTTGCCTGGAAATATAACACATGTTATTGTAGAGGGAATGTCACGTGGTCGCTTAGAAAATATTATTGATTGTGATGGGTATGTTTACGGAGAGGTTTCTGAGGCAGAGGAACCGGATGACAATGACTATAGCAACAACATTCCAATGCAGGCACTTATGAGACTTGCAGCGGATAGTTTTGACCAATATTTAAAATTAAACAGAAAAACGCCACAAAATGATACTATGGTAAATGTGGTTTCTGCAAAAATACCAGGGCAATTGGCGGATGTTATTGCAGCAGGAATGGTAATCGGTGCTGAACGTAAGCAAATGTTGCTTGAGTGTCTTGACCCAATTGAAAGACTTGGTGATGTAATAAAAATACTTGACCAAGAGGTTAAAATACTTAAGCTTAAAGCAGAACTTGAGGAAAAAGTAAAAAGCCGTGTAGAGGAAAGTCAGAGAGAGTATTATCTTAGGGAACAAATGAAGGTGATACAAGAGGAGCTTGGTGATAAGGACGGTATTCAGGAGCTTACCCAAGGGTATAAGCGTAGGGCGGAAGAAAAGAAATTGCCTGACTATGCTAAAAAAATTGTTGTTAAAGAGGCTGACAGGCTATCTAAAATGTCTGTTACTTCACCAGAAGCAAACATAATAAGAAGTTATGTTGAACATATACTGGAACTTCCTTGGGTGGAAAAATCCAAAGAAATATTTGATATAAACATATCTCAAAAAATACTTGAAGCTGACCACTATGGATTGGAAAAGGTTAAAGAGCGTATATTAGAATTTCTTGCTGTAAGGGAGAATACAAAAGAAAATAGTGCAACTATTATTTGTCTTGTTGGACCTCCAGGGGTAGGCAAAACGTCAATTGCAAAATCCATTGCAAAGGCAACGGGTAGACAATATGTTAGAATGAGCCTTGGCGGTGTTAAAGATGAATCTGAAATTAGAGGTCATAGACGAACATACCTTGGGGCAATGAGCGGAAGAATTATAAATGCTGTTAAACAGGCAAAGACAATAAATCCACTGGTACTTTTAGACGAGGTAGACAAACTTTCCATATCTATGAATGGTGACCCGTCGGCGGCACTGTTGGAGGTTCTGGATAGTGAACAAAACAACACTTTCCGTGACCATTATTTAGACATGCCGTATGATTTATCAAAAATATTATTTATGTGTACTGCAAATGACATTAGCAAAATTCCAGGGCCTTTAAGAGATAGAATGGAAGTTATTACTCTTTCAAGCTATACCCTTGATGAAAAGGTTAATATTGCTATGAAGCATCTTTATCCTAAACAGCTTAAAGCAAATGGACTTAAAAAAAGTCAGCTTAAAATAGATGGAAAAGCTTTTGCTTATATTATAGAAGGTTATACAAGAGAAGCTGGAGTAAGAGGTCTTGAAAGAACAATTGCTAAGCTTTGCCGAAAAGCGGTAAAAGAAATAGTAAGTGGCGAGAAAAAAAGCATTAAGATAACAACAAAAAATGTTGAGGAATACCTTGGTAATGTGCTTGTAAGACATTTGGCAGCAAATGATAAACCACAGACGGGTGTTGTTCGTGGACTTGCATGGACCGCCGCTGGCGGTGAAACCTTGCAGGTTGAAGTAAACACCATGAAGGGAACTGGAAAGTTTGAAGTTACAGGAAATATGGGCGATGTAATGAAAGAATCTGCAAAAGCGGCTATAACATACATTCGTTCTGAAGTTGATAAAATTAATGTACATAGCGACTTTT
>JAQVIB010000033.1 GCA_028695945.1 Lachnospiraceae bacterium | reverse complement strand
AATGATTATTCCCCAGTATATGGCAGGTTACCCACACGTTACTCACCCGTCCGCCGCTAAAGTATTAAAAAGCAAGCTTTAAAATACTTCCGCTCGACTTGCATGTGTTAAGCACGCCGCCAGCGTTCATCCTGAGCCAGGATCAAACTCTTATATTAAAGTTTTTGTCCTTGCCAGTTTGCACTAGCTTGTCAGTCTGCACCGACATTTGTTTTTTTGTTTCCATTGAATTACTTTTGCGACCGTTGGTCGCAGAAATTAACTATGGGTTTAGTTTAATCAACTGTTCAGTTTTCAAAGATCAATGTTTCATATTTTCTCGCTTTCAATCATTGTTGTCAGCGAAGATTATCTTACCAAATTTCTTTAAGTTTGTCAACTGTTTTTTTGAACTTTTTTCAAGTTTTTTGTTTCAACTCTTAAGTTCTTTGGGCATTTTGTTGAAGTCCCGCAAGTGACACGCTTATTTATTATACAGATTTATCAGAATTTGTCAATACTTTTTTCAAAAGTTTTTTTACTTAAAGCATTTGTTTAAATTCTTTTCTATCCGCCGTGTTACTTCCTTGGAAGTGACACTCGATATATTATACAGACTTTTCAGAAAATGTCAATACCTTTTTTCAAAAAGTTTTTAGAACATTTAAATCTCCATTTTCACCCTGTACCTGTGCCTTCGCCTTTTGCGGTGACACGAATACTTATTATACACGTATTTCGCCAAATGTCAATAAGTTTTTTGCTTATATTAAAAACAGCCCTAATCACTGTATAAACACAGGATTAGGACTGCTTTTGGCTTAATTAAGCTTTAATGAACTCTGCTTTTTTATGGGTTTTTGTTACTGTTGCTGTTTCTATTTGTTTTGTTTGTATTACAGTTTTTGCTCTTTTTGTCAGTGTTGAGATTGTACTCCTGTGCAAATTCTGTTCTGTTCATATTCATTTCAGAATTTTTGTTTGTGGTTGTTTTTGATGTTGAATTCTTTTGTGTTGTCTTGTCCATCATGTTTTCCGCTTTCTTATCCATTCTAATCCACTCCCTAAATAATAGTTTTACAGACTTATCAATTACATCTGCAGTAGTTATTATTGTTTGTAATTCATTTTTTATTCAGACAGATTTTAGATTTTTAAAATTCATTTTTATTCTTCTACCTCTATTGGTAAAATTATTTTTTGCCCAATTTTAATAACATCACTTTCCATATCATTAAAATCTTTAATAAGGGAAATATAATTAGTAACAGACATATTTTCATTTTTGTAAGTATCAGCTATTCCCCATAAAGTATCACTCTTTGTAATATCAACTGATTTGTAATAAATATGTTCTCTACGTACTTTTGTATTGCCAAGAGATAGAACAGTTGACATTAATGCTATTATTATTGTAATTAAAATTAAAACATATTTTCTCATATACAGCCGCCTTTCAAACATTTGTTCTTTTTTATCTTAATATACACGAACATTAGTTCTTTGTCAACAATGTTTTCGTTTTAGTAGAACGCAAGTTTGAATTTTTTGGTCTGTTATGGTATAATATTGACAATATTTAGAAATTATGAGGTGATTACTTGACTGACTTGTCTGCAAAACAGCAACAAATACTACAATTTATAAAGCAAGAAGTTCATCAAAAGGGATATCCACCGTCAGTGCGAGAAATCTGTGAAGCAATCGGTTTAAAATCAACTTCAACTGTTCACGGACATCTATCTCGTCTCGAAAAAAAAGGTTATATTCGACGAGACCCTACAAAGCCACGTGCTATAGAAGTTTTAAACTTAGAGCCTGCTATCGACTATAATCAAGAATTGGTTCATGTCCCTATTGTTGGAACAATAACTGCTGGTACACCTATTCTGGCTGTTGAAAATATTGAAGATACATTTCCTCTTCCTATTCAATATGTAAACAATGATGATGTGTTCATGCTTAAAGTTCGTGGCGAGAGTATGATTGAAGCAGGAATTTTTGATAAAGATTTAATTCTTGTTCGCCAGCAGAGTGCAGCTGAAAACGGGGATATCGTTGTGGCATTAATTGAAGACTATGCAACCGTTAAAAAGTTTTTTAGAGAAAAAGACTATATACGCCTTCAGCCAGCAAACAGCACAATGACTCCAATTATAGTACAAGAATGTACTATACTAGGTAAGGTAGTTGGCCTTTTCAGAAAATTCAATTAACAAAGGAGTGATTTATTAAATGTACGGACTTGTTCGTGTGGCTGCTGCAGTGCCAAAGCTTGCAGTTGCCGATACTTCGTATAACACAGAGGAAATTATGCAACTAATTCACGAAGCAACCACAAAGGATATAAATGTCCTTGTTTTTCCGGAACTCTGCATCTCTGCCTACACTTGTAGCGATTTGTTTTTTCAATCACCACTTTTGAAAGCATGCGTAAACTCACTTACCCATATAATAGAAAATACACAGTCTGTAAATATGATTATTGCCGTTAGCCTACCAATTCAATGCGATAATCAAACCTTTAACTGTGCTATACTTCTTCATAAGGGTAAAATACTTGGTGTAGTTCCTAAAACATATCTTCCCAATTATAGTGAATTTTATGAGGAACGCTGGTTTTCTTCATCAGCAGATTTAATTTCAAAAGAGATAAAACTCTGCGGTCAAACAGTTCCAATTGGAAATGACCTTATTTTCACTGCACAAAATATACCTAATCTTTCAATAGGTGTAGAAATATGCGAAGATTTATGGTCACCTATACCGCCTAGCAGTTACCTTTCCATGGGTGGTGCAACAGTAATTCTTAACCCGTCTGCTAGTAACGAGCTTGCTACAAAATATGAATACAGAAGGTCGTTGGTTTCTCATCAATCAGCAAATACTATTTCTGCATATGTCTATTCCTCTGCAGGGTTTGGGGAATCTACGCAAGATGTAGTTTTCAGCGGACACAGTATGATATGTGAAAATGGTGTTATATTTAAGGAAAGTAAACGCTTTTCAAAAGAACACCAACTAATTGTTGCCGATGTGGATTTAGAACAGCTTTGCAATGACAGGAAAAAGAACACATCATTTATGTCACATAAAAAATCAATGGGACTTCCGCTATTTAGAACAATTTATTTTGACATGGAAGAAATAGAAACAAAAACCTTGGAGCGTACAATTATTCCAAAACCATTTGTTCCTAGAGACGATCAAAAGCTTAGCCAGCGATGCAGTGATATTTTTAATATTCAACTTTCTGGGCTTGCAAAACGCTTTCTTCATACCCAGGCAAAAACTTTAATAATTGGTATCTCTGGAGGATTGGATTCAACTTTGGCTCTTTTGGTTGCCGCCAAAGCATGTGATTATGTTGGTATATCTCGTGAAAGTATTATTGGTGTAACAATGCCTGGCTTCGGCACAACAGATAGAACCTACAATAATGCAGTAAATCTCATGAAAGCACTGGGGATAACCACTAAAGAAATATCAATTAAAGATGCAAGCCTTCAGCATTTTAAGGATATAGACCATGATGTGAATATTCATGATGTAACGTATGAGAATACACAGGCACGTGAACGCACCCAAATCCTTATGGATTTAGCAAATAAAGAAAACGGCCTAGTTGTAGGTACAGGTGACTTATCAGAGCTTGCTTTGGGGTGGGCAACCTATAATGGTGACCATATGTCAATGTATGGGGTAAACAGTGGTGTTCCAAAAACTCTGGTACGTGTTCTTGTAGATTATGTTGCAAACTCTGGCAGTCTGGATGAAGCATCAAATGCAATTCTATTTGATGTGTTGGATACACCGGTAAGCCCTGAATTGCTTCCACCCAATGAGAATGGTGAAATTAATCAAAAAACTGAAGATATCGTAGGCCCTTATGAACTCCATGATTTCTTTTTGTATTATGTGGTTCGTTTCGGATTTTCTCCAGCAAAAATTATGTATTTTGCGGAAAATGCCTTTGCAGGAGTTTACCAAAGGGAAATAATCTTGAAATGGCTTAAAAACTTTTATCGTCGCTTCTTTAATCAACAATTTAAACGGTCATGCTTGCCAGATGGACCAAAAGTTGGTACAATAAACCTTTCGCCTCGTGGAGATTGGCGTATGCCAAGTGATGCCGTAAGTAACGTTTGGCTTAATGAGGTAGAAAAACTGTAACACCTTGCCAACATAATTTTTGTTGGCTACATACTACTATTATATTTGTAAAAATAAGGAGGAAATAAATATGTGGGACATAGGAGAAATAAAAGCACTTGGAAAGGCAAGTTTTAAACGAGCACATACTACAGCAGTAATCGTTTGCCTCATTCTTTCAATCATTAACGGAATTTTTACATCAGCAAACAGTACCGTAAATAAAAAACACCGCACTCCACAAACAGGAATTACAAATTCTACATTTACAAAGGTTGGCGAAACAATAGGGTCTTTTACTTCTGTTTTTACTGTAACCTCCGGAGGTATGGCAGATGGTACTAATGATATTCTTAACTTTTTGGCAAACGGTGCAGCTTCTACAGTAATATTTATTGCACTTTTGGCCTCATTGGCTTCCGTAATACTGCGACTTTTCATTTTAGTTCCTCTTACTATAGGAAGTAATAGATATTTTATGGAGCTTCGAGAAAATGAAAATACACCATTAGATAGAATTTTATATATCTATAAAGAAGGCAACCTGGGCAACTCAGTTTTAACTGTTTTCCTAATGAATATCTACATAGTGTTATTGACACTGCTTTTAGTTATTCCTGGTATAATTAAAACTTACGAATATAGAATGGTACCATACATATTGTGTGAAAACCCTGGAATAGAAAGAAAAAGAGCATTTAAACTTAGCAAGGAAATGATGAGAGATAATAAAATGGATTCATTTTTACTTGATTTGTCTTTCATTGGTTGGTATATATTATCACTTTTCACAGCTGGCATTTTAAGCGTACTTTATGTAAATCCATATGTATCCGCAACAAACGCTGAACTTTATGCTGCACTGCGTGAAGATGTTCTTAACAGGGGCACTGCCGATGAAAACGACTTCCCAGGTTTCGGCAAAATTAATGCTATGGATTCAATAATATAATTACCAAATAAAAAACCTTAGATAGCACTGTATTATGGCTATCTACGGTTTTAATTTTACTTAAATTTAACTGCTGTACCAAAGGCAAGTATCTCACTTGCAGACTGCATAACAGATGAAGATGTGTATCTCACATTAATAACCGCATCAGCACCCATCTTCTTTGCTTCGTCAATCATTCTTGTCTCTGCAACACTTCTGGCATCTTCTATCATCTGTGTGTAACCCTTTATTTCTCCACCAACAATAGTTTTTAATCCTGCCGCAATATCCCTGCCGATATTCTTAGAATGCACTGTGCACCCTTTCACCATTCCCAATAACTCAAGTTCTTTTCCTGGTATGTAATCTACATTCACAACAACCATAATTTAACCTCCTTTTAATTCTTCAATATATGATTACAACCACCGACAATATGCCGATGGCTGTAATTAATCGCAATAAATTTTAACTTCAACCTATTTCTTTATTATTCAGCATCAACTGCAACTGCTTCTTCAACAGGAGCTTCTGCTTCTCTCTTACTAAGGCTAATTTTTTTAGCTTCTGCATTAACTTCAAGAACTTTAACCTTAATAGTTTCACCAATTTTAAGTTCGTCTTCTGGCTTAACAACATGCTTGTTAGCAATCTGAGAAATGTGAACTAAACCATCTACACCAACTTCAAGCTCAACAAATGCACCAAAAGGTACCATTCTAACTACTTTACCTTCTACAATTGAACCGATAGCATATTTTTCAGCTGCTCCTGTCCAAGGGTTAGAAGATACATCTTTAAGTGAAAGAGAAATCTTGCCCTTCTCCTTGTCAGCTTCAAGAACAACAACTTCAACTTCGTCGCCTTCTTTAAGAACTTCTCTTGGGTTTGTAATACGACCCCAGCTCATCTCAGAAATGTGGATAAGACCATCAATTCCACCAAGGTTAACAAATGCACCAAAATCAGTAAGTCTGCTTACAGTACCTTTAACTTTCTTTCCTGCTTCAATAGTAGCGAATAATGTTTCTTTTTTAGCAGCATTTTCTTTTTCAATAAGAGCTTTACGTCCACCAATAATACGACGTTTTGTTCTGTCAAGCTCAATAATATTGAAGTTGATTGTCTGACCCTTGTACACATTAAGATCTTCAACAAATCTGTTAGAAACCTGTGAAGAAGGTATGAATACTCTAACACCGTTAACAACAGCAATTATACCGCCCTTAACAACTTCAGTAACCTTACCTTCAACAGCCACTTTATCATCGAAAGCTTTCTGTAAATCGTCCATACCTTTCATAGATTCAATGCGTTTCTTTGAAAGAAGAACGTTACCGTCGCCATCATTCACACGTACAACAAAAACCTCAATCTCGTCGCCAACTTGAACTTCTTTGCTTGGCACAACCGTTGCATCACTGCTGTATTCTCCTCTAGGGATAATACCATCCGATTTGTAACCAAGGGTAACAGAAACTTCTTCATTAGAAATCTGAATAACAGTTCCCTTAACCACATCACCTGTATGTAAAGTCACTAAAGACTCATCAAGCATTTGCTGAAAAGTCAGTTCCTCTTCCCCTTCGATTTTTTCTACTGCATCATTTTGAATTTCGCTCATAACACTAATTACCTCCTTTATTATTGCCGATGGTGTTGACGCACCAGCAGTTATACCAATTTTATCATTTCTGTTAAAAATATTCAACACCAAATCTTCAAAACTTTCAACATTATACGTATTATTGCAATTTTTCTTGCAAATTTCATACAATTTTTGTGTATTTGAACTATTTTTGTCACCAATCACTATCATTTTATCCATTATTTTGGATAATTCTATGGCTTCTTTTTGGCGTTCATCCGTTGCTGAACAGATAGTATCGTATATTCTTGCATCAACTTTTTTCTCACTAAGTGCCTTTATTATACTGTCAAATTTGTTTCTTCGGAAAGTAGTTTGCACAACTACAGAGTATCTGCTACTTTGGTCTAGTTCTAAAGCATTAATCTCTTCAACACTTTCAACTATTATTGCGTTATTGTTGCACCAACCATTTATACCCATAACCTCAGGGTGTATTCTGCTTCCAACAATTATTATTTTACTTCCATCTTGTGAATTTTTATGCACAATCTTGTGAATTTTTTTAACAAAAGGGCACGTGCCATCAATTATATTTAGTCCTTTTTCTTCTATTCCCTTGTATACAATCTCACCTACACCATGAGAACGTATTACAATTGTACCCTCATCAATTCCATCAAGGTTTTCGATGCTTTTTACACCTTGCTTTGCCAAATTATCTGTAACCGTTTTGTTGTGTATAATAGGGCCATAAGTAAAAAGTGTTCCTGTACCAATTGCAGCATAAACCGCCTCAATCGCCCTGTTAACACCGAAACAAAACCCTGCTGATTTTGCAACTGTTATTCCCATATTCCAGCCTCCATCAGCTTTTCTTCCTTAATTTTTATAATTTCATTAACAACTTGGTCAATGTCCATGTTAGTTGTATCAATTTCTAAAGCATCCTTTGCTTTTTCTAATGGATTAAGCTCTCTTGTCATGTCACTTTTGTCCCTAATAATTATTTGCTTCATAACCTCATCAATGTCGGAATCAATTGCGTTTCCTTTAAGTTCCCCAAGTCTACGTTTTGCCCTTTCCTCAACACTTGCGTTAAGATAAATTTTCACTTGAGCATTTGTCAAAACATTTGTGCCAATATCCCGTCCATCCATTATTACCGATGTGTCTTTTGCAAGGTCACGCTGAATTTCAACAAGCTTTTCTCTTACAGAAAGTATCAACCCCACATCAGAGGCACCTTGACCAACTTCCAACGTTCTAATTTTCCTCGTAACATCTTCGTCTCCAAGAAAAATTTTCTGCACTCCGTTTTCAAGAAGAATTCTAATTTCTATTTTAGGCAAAATGATATTTACCGCGGTTTCATCCTTTGTGTCCACACCATTTCTTATGCAAAAAAGTGCAACTGCTCTATACATTGCCCCTGTATCTACATATATTATACCCAATTTTTCAGCAATTATTTTAGCAATAGTACTTTTTCCACTTCCAGCAGGCCCATCTATTGCTATTGCAAAGTTTTTCATTGCAATTCCCCCGTTTTATCTTTTAAGGTCAGGCCTAAGTTTTTGTGCCTCACCTAAAAATACATGCTTTGCATCTTTTTGTTTTTTATCGCTTTCAGTCATCACCGTAACTCTAATACATTTTTCCATGCTGCCCTCAACATACATCTCTTGAAAGCACATAAGTGCTGCATATGTAATGCCAATTTCTCTTGCACTAACAGCAGGATAAACCTTGTCCAAATCCTTTGTAGCCGTAAACAATATGGATGTTATATCATCTATATTAAGGTTGTTTTCTTCAATAATTTCTATAAGCAGCTCCTTAGTTTTTGCCAAAATATCATTCTTGGAATTTTCCGCCGTAACTGCACCTCTTATACAAATAGTCATTTAAATTTCCTCCATACATATACTATTTCCAGCCACATATCCTGTTGAAAATGCAATCTGTAAATTAAAACCTCCAGTGTATGCGTCCAAATCCAAAACTTCTCCTGCAAAATAAAGATTTTTAACTATTTTGCTTTCCATAGTACTTGGATTTATTTCATCCACATCCACACCTCCACTAGTGATAACAGCTTCGTTGTATCCCGAAGTTCCCGTTATATTTAGGGTTAGGGATTTCAATAGCTCTACTAATGCTTTTCTCTCTTCTTTGGTAATATCATGCACCTTTTTGTCCTTTGCAATACCGCTAAGTTCAATAATAACTGGTATCATTTTTTGGGGAAGCAAATCATCCAGTGCGTTTACAAAATTTTTGTTAATATATTTTTCAAAATCACGAAGAATCCTGTTATCCAATTCCTTGTAATCCAGTGCAGGCTTAAGGTCAATGCTAAGCATCACCCCTTCACCGAATTTTCCAAGAAGATGTCGGCTTGCACTAAGTATAACAGGCCCACTTACACCATAATGGGTAAAAAGCATTTCTCCGAAGTCTTCATACATTTCTTTCCCTTTGCTATTTTTAATAACAATTTTAATATTTTTAAGGCTAAGACCCATTAAATCTGCACACCATTTTTCCTTTGCCTTAAGTGGAACTAAAGATGGATAAAGTGGTGTAACATGGTGCCCGCAGTCCTTGGCAAAGTTATATCCATCACCTGTGGAGCCAGTGCCAGGGTATGAAAGACCACCTGTTGTTACAATTACACCATCTGCCATGACCTTTTCACCACGGCTTGTAACAATACCTTTAACAGCTCCGCCTTCAACAATAAGGCTCTTAACTGGTGTTTCTAAATGAAGTTTTACCTTCATTTTACGCATATATCCTTCAAGAGCAACAACAACATCGATTGCTTTATCACTTACGGGAAAAACTCTATTTCCTCTTTCTACTTTTGTCTTTACACCAAGAGCGTTAAAAAATTCAATAGTTTTTTGGCTGTCAAAAGTATAAAACGCACTATATAGAAAATATGGATTTCCTGGTATGTTATTTAAGAAATTGTCAACATCACTGTCATTTGTAATGTTGCAACGTCCTTTGCCAGTAATGTATATTTTTTTACCCAGCTTGTTGTTCTTTTCGTAAATATGTACTTCGTGTCCGTTTTCAGCCGCTTTACCTGCCGCAAAAATTCCTGCTGCACCACCGCCAATTACAATTACTTTGCTCATGCAATCACCTTTTATAAAATTCCGTTGTCTAAATGAGAACTGTCATTCAACACTCTCATAAGTTTTCCATACTTTCTTATTTCAATCAGCGAAATAGCGGTGTTGTCAATCCATGTTTTGTTGTACCATTCGCAATCAAATTCCATTAAGTATTTAATCATAAGCCTTATAATGCCACCGTGTGAAACAATAACAATATTTTTATCAGCCTTTTCTTCAAGCACTTCTTCAAGACCTATTTTAATTCTGTCTGTAACCTTGTCAAAAGAATAATCTCCTGGGAATATCCCCTTTTCAGGTGCAATCATAAAATCGTCGAAGTCCTTACCATACTTTGCAGATATTTCTGGAGCAGTCATGCCTTCCCATTCACCAAAGTTAATCTCTTTAAAATGTTCTTTGGTAATAACCTTAATTCCGTGGACGTTTGCAATAGGCATTGCAGTTGCAACAGCTCTTTTAAGCGGAGAAGCATAAATTTCGTCTACTTTTATTTTCTTGAATCGTTGGCCCAAAAGGCTTGCTTGTTCCTCACCTTCAGAAGAAAGTTCTATATCTGTCCAACCTTGAAAACGCCTTGCCTTGTTCCACTCTGTTTCACCGTGTCTAATTAAATAAAGTCTTATCATATACAAAACCTCTCAAAAATCAGTATCATGTCCACTAAATTAATATTATACCACAACTTAAACTATTATACCAACACTTAGTAACCCTAAATTAAAACAATTTCTTGCATAAACATAATAAAAGGAAGCAGAAAACCTTCTGCTCCCAAATGTTTACTATAAAGATTTAAGGTACTTAACTTCCTTGTCAGTAAGAAGTCTGTACTTACCCTTAGGTAAATCGCCAAGCTCAAGTTCTCCAGTTGCAACTCTCTTAAGGGTTGCTACAGGGTGCTTTACTGCGTCACACATTTTTCTTACCTGACGATTTCTACCTTCAGTAATGGTTATCTTACACATAGTATACTTCCCTAAATCCTCAACAATTTCAAGACGGGCCGGCTCTGTTCTTCTTCCGTCAATATTAACACCCCACTTAAACTGGTTCATGGCATTTTGGTCAGGTCTTCCAAAAAGCTTTGCCATATATACTTTTTCAACCAAATGCTTTGGATGAGTAAGCTTGTAAGTCAAATCACCATCGTTAGTTAGTAACAAAAGTCCAGATGTATCATAATCCAATCGCCCAACAGGAACAATTCTCTCACTAATTCCCTTCAACAAATCCATAACTGTAGGCCTGTCAAACTGGTCTTTAACTGTTGAAACAAATCCTTCTGGTTTGTGTAGCATAATGTATACCATTCGCTCGTTGTTAATAACGCGCTTCCCGTTATAAAAAACCGAATCTACTTTATCATCTACCTTGGTGCCAAGTTCAGTAACCACCACACCATTAACAGATACCTTGCCTTCAAGTATAAGTTCTTCTGACCTTCTTCTTGATGCAACTCCTGCATCTGCCAAATATTTCTGAAGTCTTACTTCCATTCAATTTCCCCCTGCTATATCTATAACATTTCTATAGAAACCATAATTTAATGCAATCAGTGTTTCACTAATAAATTACAGTATACATTTAAATTTAGAATTTAGCCAGAGGTTTATTGTTTTTTCAGCAGAAGTTCTTAAATCATGTCGTAAAACATCGTTCTTTGCAGTTAATTCGCTGATAAAAAGTACCTCTCCCGTAGAAGTTGAAACAGTTATCTCACCCAAAACCTGACCTTTTTTCACTGGTGCCTCCACGCATTGTAAAAGCCTTGCACTTGTATTCAAACAATTCTTTTCATCATCACTCACCATGGCAAATCCATCCTCACACGTTTGTACCATAACTTCACCCTCTTTTGAATGAAGAATTTTTACCGTACCAACTTCTGTGCCATTGGTAATAATTTGTTCCTTATGGTAATTTTCAAACCCGTAATTAAGCAATCTTTTGGTATCAATCCACTTTTGTTGCTTGCCAGCTGAACCCCATCCACTAGCCAAAACTACTGAAATTAATCGTATGCCATCCCTCTGTGCAGCACCAACAAAGCATTGCCCTGCTCTTCCAGTAAATCCAGTTTTAACTCCTATAGCTCCCTCGTATTCATTTAAGAGCCTGTTTTTGTTGTAAGCATTGAAGGTTCTGGTTTTATTAAGACAACTAAAAGTGTATTCCCTTGTATTTATAAGCTTAACAAAATTTTCATTGTTTAGTGCATATGCTGTAATTAATGCCATATCATATGCTGTTGAATGGTTATCGTCCTTATCTAATCCGTTAGGTGTAACAAATTTCGTATTTTTTGCACCTAGCTCCTCTGCTTTGGCGTTCATCATCTTGGCAAAACCCTCAACACTACCACCTAAGTGTTCTGCAATTACAACTGCCGCATCATTACTACTTTGAAGCATAAGGGGATATAATAAATCTCCAAGTTTGTATTCCTCACCGCTTTTAAGTCCAAGTTTAACCTCAGCCGAAGATGCCGCTTTTCCTGATACAACTGCTGTTTCATCAAGCCTTTGGCTTTCAATGGCCAAAATAGCTGTCATAATTTTTGTTGTGCTAGCAACCGCCATAGGTTCGTCACTTTTTCTTTCCCACAGCACTCTTCCTGTATCAGCATCCATTAAAACGGCACCTGTAGCTGCAATCTTCAAGTTTTCTGCATGCACTTGCACCGTATTAGTAAATATAATAGCCATAAGTATTATAATAAATTTTTTCATTTAATCACCCCGCAAATAGTATTTCATTTTTACGTAAAACAATACTGTTTATGCTAATTCAACAAAGGAATTTATTGTTAAATAAATTAAAACTATCTTCTATTTGCAGAACACCTGTATAAAAAAAAGAACTTCACC
>JAQVIB010000032.1 GCA_028695945.1 Lachnospiraceae bacterium | reverse complement strand
TTTTAAATGGCTCTGCCACCGAACGATACATAAGCTTTACGCCAATGCTCTTCATGTATTCGCACCCTGACTTAACAGCCTTTGCATAATCTACAGTGCTGTCTTTTGGAAACGGAGGCCATAAAAACGGAATTTCACCAGCAAAATCCAGCTTTACAAACAAACAGTCCTCTGCTTGTGCAAACTGAATTTTTCCATCACAACCCCATATATACATATGTGCAAAGCTAAACTCTGCGTTCTCACACTTCCATGGCTTAATATATTTATCATACAGTTTTCTACTACTAAAATTTATATCTTTAAATTCTAAACCCATCGGCTGTAACCTTCTTTCAATATTCATCTATAATATGGCATACCTGTAAAGGTAGTGCCTTGTCCAAAAATTCCGTTTCTTCCTTATTATATATAATTGTACTACACTCTGCTTCAAGGTGTGCAATTGTTTTATACCCAACCAAAAATTGAGTAAGATTTCCCGCTGAAACTTCAAATGCTGGCTTTCTGTCTGTCTTTTCACCTTTAAAATTGAAAATTCCATTATTTTCATCCACTATTTCGTCATTAACCTTAACTGCAATTTCAATTTCTTTGCCAACTGCTTTTAAAAGCTTTTGGGTATTGGCAAGTCCCAGTACATTTCGTGGCTGTATTGTAAATGTACCCTGTTTGCTTCTGCTCAATGTATCTGGCGGAAGTTTAATTTTCACTTTTTTACCAACTCCAAGGTTTATAAGGGCATTAACCACCCTTTGTTCAGCATTGGAATTTAAAGCCATTACTTCCTCTGCATAAAGCATTTCCCCTGTATTATAATATATGCCATAAGAAGTAATTTCGCCATTTTCCCAAAGAGCAATACATTTTCCGCCATCAGCACTGTAATCATCACATTTTAGTTTGAAATCGGTAAAGGAGCGATGTATAATGCCCGAATATCTTTGTGCCGCCTTAATATAGCATTTTAAAAGTGGAGACACCTCTTCACCAAGATTTACAGTGATTAAACCCTCTGCGTCAACATTTTCGGCATTTTCAATCTCAATGAACGCAGTATCGCTTACAGGAAAATGCCCTACATAAAAATATGTACGCAAAACAGCAGGCGTATGGGCACAAACCACTACACCCATTTGGTTCATCTGGTTCATGTACTGGGTGTAAAGCTGTTTCATGTATCCACGTTTGCCATAGTCTGGATGAGTACACGCTCCAACCATCATAGTTGCAGGCACAATGCTGTCCCTTATCTTAATGTGGTATGGAATGCTTTGAGCCCCCGAAACTATTTTACCGTCCTCTTCAATACAAATTGAATAATCTGGTATAAACCTGTTGGCAAAAAGCCAACTTCTAAACTCCAGTGAATCTGTAAAGCTTATGTTCCATAAATTTTGAAACTGTTCCTTGTCTCCAAGCCTTGCGGCTCTTATGGTTTTCACATTTAACACCTCAATTCAAGAAACAATAATTATTATCATTTGATATTAATTATATAACTTTTGCAACAATTAATCAACCCAATTGTAAAAATAATTTGAATTATGTTAATTTCTTTATTCTATCTGCCTTTGTACTTTTGGTAAACAGCATTAAGGCAAGGCACCTTAACACCTGTTTCCTTTGCAAGCCTAATACCCTTTCCAATAACAGCTTCAAACTCTGTTTTGTTTTCTGGTTGTTTTAAATCTCTGTACAGCGAGGTTATAGCACCAACAGGAAGGTCTTTAAACACAGCCATATGCTTTTCAACAACGTCACTTGGTAAATTTACACCCTTTGCTTTTCCTATTGTATAAAGTTCTGTATAAACATCTTCAATATACTTCATTTTTTCTTTGCTTGCGTGAACAATATCTGCCGAGCATTCAAAATAAGAAAAAACCGCACTATTTCCGCACATCATAATATATTTTACCCAAACAGGTACCATAATATCATTACTAAATACGGTTTCAATTCCACTTTTGTTTAGCATTTTTGCAAGCTCAACACATTTTTCATTTGTGTGTCCGTCCTTAAAACCAAAGTCTATGTGGCAAAGCTCGCCAATATGCTTAGTTCTGCCTGGTTCTTCAAGGGAAGAAAAAGCATAAATGCAGCCGTCGGCAACTTTCCCTACATTATTAAGGAAAGCTTCTGCCTCATCAGATACCGCAACACCATTTAGCAACGGAATAACAACTGTACTTTTGTCAATAATAGGTGCACACTGCTTGCATGCTTCTTCTAAACCATAACTTTTTGTTGCTATAATAAGAACGTCCACAATGCCTATATCTTCAACCTTGTGGGTAACACATGTTGGCTTAACATTGAACGTACCAAGTTTATCACTTTCAATGGTAAGCCCGTTATTTTTAATAGCCTCAAGGCTTTTTCCTCTTGCAATAAAATATATATCACCAAAATTTTTTGCAAGTGCACCACCAACAACGCCTCCAATGGCACCCATACCTAAAACTGCAATTTTCATAGCTTAAACCTCCTTAAATTTGAATTAATACTTTCATTTTAGCATTGCATAAATAATAAAGCTATAATTTTTTAAATATGCTTGTAATTCTAAACAAGATGTGTTAAAATACTCACTTGTAACAATTATCCTTGCTCTTGTTGAAAATACAAGGGCCATAAGTCCAGAAGGAGGTGTATTTTAATGAACAAGTACGAATTAGCATTGGTTCTCAAACCAGGCCTTGAGGAAGAAGCAAAAGTTGCTGAAAGCCAGAAGGTACAGGATTTGATTACTAGATTCGGTGGCACAATCGAAAAAATTGACGATTGGGGCAAAAGAAGACTCGCTTACGAAATCAAAAAAGTTAATGAAGGATTCTTTAGCTTTATTTCATTTGAGGCAGAGGGCGGAGCTCCTGCTGAAATAGAAAGCCGTATCCGCATCATGGAAAATGTTCTTCGTTATCTCATTATCCGTAAGGATGTTAAATAAGGAGGTAATTAAATGAACAAAGTTATCTTGATGGGAAGATTGGCGAGGGATCCTGAGGTTAGATATTCTCAGGGAAATCCGCCAGTAGCGGTAGCAAGATTTTCATTAGCAGTAAACCGTCGCTTTAAGCGTGAAGGAGAACCAGATGCAGATTTTATAAACTGCGTTGCCTTCGGTAAAAGCGGTGAATTTGTTGAACGGTACTTTAAAAAAGGCCAGATGGTAAGCGTAGTCGGAAGACTTCAAGTTCGTTCGTGGGATGATAAAGACGGAACCAAACGTTGGAGTACAGATGTTATTGTAGAAGAGAATTACTTTGCAGAAAGTAAAACATCTTTTGAAGGAAGAGAAGGTAAGGCTGCTAATGGAGCAAACGCACCTGCACATTCCAAACCAAGTACAGACGAAGGTTTCTACCCGATAGATGAAAGTTTAGATGACGATGATTTACCCTTTTAAATTATAAAAGGAGGTTAGGAAAATGATTCAAAAAAGACGTGGACGTAGAAAGAAACGTGTTTGCCAGTCTTGTGCTGACAAAATTACAACAGTTGACTTCAAAGATATCAACAAGTTAAGAAGATATGTTTCCGAGAGAGGTAAAATTCTTCCTAGAAGAATTACAGGTAACTGTGCTAAGCATCAGAGAGCTTTAACAACAGCTATTAAGAGAGCTAGACACGTTGCATTAATGCCTTACTCACAGGATTAATATTTTAGCATAAAATTTATTGCACATATTAAAAGTGGTGAAATCCGAAAGGATTTTCACCACTTTTTTTGCTTTAAAAATAATAGTAACTTTTTTAATTCTATACTTTATTATTCTTAAATGAGATAGCACATTACTACGAATACTATCTTATTTAATTCCTAAATATATCTATTTTTATAAAGCATTGATAATTATGTTAAAACCAAAGTATATAACTGATATAACTATAGCAACCCAAACTACTAAACTAATGAAGTACCATAAACGTCGGGCTTTTTTCTGAGAATCACTGGCTTCAGAGTTCATAAATTCTATATAACTTTTTCTATGTCTTGATGCTATCATATAAGCAATCCAAGCTGGTACTGCATAAATAAGTATACCAGTTAAAAACATTTTCCACACCTCATCCATTACAACAAAAATTTTAAAGAGCAAAAGTATCCTTAAACAGACTGCTATGTATTTTTAATAATATAGAAAATACGTTTCATATACAATTAAAATATAATTAGAAATAAGAACCTATCCTTAATATAAATTAACTATTAAACATCAAGCTGTCTTATTAATTACTTAATTAATTATATCTTTTCTGATATGTAGTCCATGTCCCAATATATTTAGCTTTCGAGTTTCTTAAAGTTCCAGTATATACTTTATCCACATATTTCCACTCTGTAGTATACTCATCAATTAGCCTTACCCAATCATCCTCATAACAAGTCAAAGCGGATGAGTCCGGAAAATAACCACTTACATACTGTCCCATACAATATGAAACTATAGATGAAGCAAAAGGTTTAAGTGGCGTACAATATCCAAGAAGCAAACCAACGACAACTGTAACACCTAATCCAGCAGCCGAAACTTGAAAAATAGGTGAACTATGCAATGCCCAACTACTTGATGAAGCAACTTTTTTACTATTCGCAATACCTGTAAAACTTCTGCTGTTAGTTGTAATATTTATTGGATTCCCATTAACATATGCAACTGTTTTATCTTTGTTATATGTAATTAATGAATATCCATTATCCTTGTCATCTACTACAACGAAATCATCACCCATATAGTAATTAACATCATACTCGTCCACCTTAATAACTTCATTTGCTTCTGAAAGGTATTCGGAAACTTCATTAGCCTGTACAAACTGGTCACTTATACTAAGTTTTTCCTCAGTGTTTGCAAATGTATCTACACCTGTTGACGTAATGGTTAATGTAGTAAGTAACAGTATTGACACTATTTTGTTCATAGTTTTGCGCATTTGAATTCCTCCTTCAATTTTACACCAATAGTCGTTCCAGTTCTAGTAAAAAATCTTAATTTTATGCTCTAATTCCAAGTTAAATTACATAAAACAATCATTTCTCTATTTTTCTTCGAATTAATCATCTCCTTTACTAAATTATACTCTTATAATTTACACCGCCTTACAACTCATACCTCCTTCATATTTAACTTGCCGTCATAATACCAAGAAAACAATACAATTCCTAGGGGTTTGGCGTGAAATGCCCGTTTTTAGGCATGAAATCATGTTAAATCTCAAATTTTCTTAAACTTTAATAATAAAATCATTTTCTCCAGCTTGATTTCACTACGTCAATTTTCCCTTCTTCCACCTTCTCCTCACAAAATAATATTACATTCCATAGTATATAAAGATATAGTTATTTATCTGGAGGATACCAAGGTGGAGGAAAGCTTTAAAGGAAAAACCTTGCTAATAACTGGCGGTACAGGGTCATTTGGCAATATTGTTGCCAAAAAATTTCTGTGCGACGATGAAATAAAAGAAATAAGAATATTTTCAAGAGATGAAAAAAAGCAAGATGACATGCGAAAATTATATAAAAATGATAAACTTAAATTTTATATCGGCGATGTTAGAGATATTCAAAGTGTTGAAAATGCCATGCATGGTGTGGATTACATTTTTCATGCCTCGGCACTAAAGCAAGTTCCATCTTGCGAATTTTTTCCCTTAGAAGCAGTTAAAACCAATATACTAGGAACAGAAAATGTGCTTGAAAGTGCTATCCGAAACTCTGTGCAAAAGGTAATTTGCCTATCAACAGATAAAGCTGCATACCCAATTAACGCAATGGGTATCTCCAAAGCCATGATGGAAAAAATAGTAACCGCAAAGGCAAGAACCATTAATCCCAACCAAACTACCCTTTGCTGTACAAGGTATGGCAATGTTATGGCATCCAGATGCTCGGTTATTCCTTTGTTTGTAGATCAAATAAAAAACGGTCTGCCTTTAACCGTAACAGACCCTAAAATGACAAGGTTTTTAATGTCCTTGGAAGAAGCTGTTTATCTTGTTATTTTTGCCTTTCATAATGCACAACAGGGCGATACCTTTATCCAAAAATCACCTGCATGTACCATGATAGATTTAGCAACTGCAGTAAAAGAAATTTTCAATGCCAAAAATGAAATAACAATCATTGGGGCAAGACACGGTGAAAAACTTTATGAAACCCTAGTAACTAAGGAAGAAATGGTGCGTTCTGTTGAAGTTGGTGACTATCTTAAAATTGGAATGGATAATCGGGATTTAAACTATGAAAAATATTTAACCCAAGGAAATAAAAAAACTCTGTTGGCGGAGGAGTATACCTCTAGCAATACCACTATGTTGAATGTTTCTGAAATTAAGGAAAAGCTTTTAGAACTTGATTTTATACAAAAAGAGCTTTCATCATGGAGGTATAACCAATGAAAAAAAGAATACTTGTTTTGGGTGCAACAGGAATGTTGGGAAATGCTGTTTTTAATCAATTTAGCAAAAATAATGATTTTATAACCACACCAACCTATAAAACTCAACTAAACAACATAACCAACGGTTTTTATTTTAATGCTTTAAATAATAGTGTTGAAGCTATACCAAAAAACTTCGATTATGTAATAAACTGCATAGGAATTATCACACCACACATTAATAATAATCCCATTGAGTCAATAAAAATTAATTGCATTTTTCCCTTGGAACTAGCCGAATACTGCCATAACAATAGCATTAAGCTAATACACATCACAACTGATTGCGTTTATTCTGGAAATAAGGGCAAATACATTGAAACTGACCCTCATGACGCACAAGACTTTTATGGAAAAAGTAAATCCTTGGGCGAATGTACTTCTAACGCAATGGTTTTAAGAACTAGTATTGTAGGACAGGAAATCCACAACTTTGCAAGCCTTTTGTCATGGGCAAAATCGCAGTCTGGCGGCAAAATAGATGGCTACAGCAACCATTTATGGAACGGCATTACAACAAACTGGTATGCAAAGGTTTGCGAAACAATAATATATAAAGACCTTTATGAAAATGGACTTTTCCATATATTTTCTGCCAATGACGTTAGTAAATATGAACTTTTACAATATTTTAATGAAGTTTTTTCACTTAACCTTGATATAACAGAAACGTTTCCTAAAAAGGTAGATAGAACATTGCGAACAACAAAAATTTTGTGTTCCAAATTAAATATACCAACAGTGAAGGAAATGATAAATGAACTGAATAAGGAGTATGTATAAATGTATGAATATTTTGAAATAGATACAAACAATATAATTCCACCTGTAGAATCCAATTCACTTTTAGAATCTAGGTCAAATTTCTCCAATTCCTTTACAAAAAACTTTGAAAATGAGCTTTCAATTGCTGTAATTTCCTATAATAGAATTGATAAAACCAAAGTTTGTGTTGAAAACTTAATTAGCCATACAAAAATTCCTTACAACCTAATTTTAATTGACAGCGGTTCTGAACCCGATATTTTAGAATATTACAAAAGCGTTGATTATCCTAACAAAACAATTATTAGAATTACTAAAAATATCAGCGGAAATTTTTCATTTAAAGTTGCCATGGAAAATCTAAAAACTAAGTATTGTGCCATCGTTTCCAACGACGTTATAGTCACTGAAAACGCCATTGAAAATTTGTTAAAATGTATTAAATCTGCAAATAATATTGGATGGGTTTCTCCTGTTTCTTCCAATGTTTCAAACCTTCAACAGGTGAATTTAGAATTTAATACCCTTGAAGAAATGCATGAAAAAGCTGCTGAATATAACGTATCAAATCCTTTAAAATGGCATGAGCGAATGTGCCTAATGCCTGCCATATTTTTTTACAGAAAAGAATGTATAGATGTTGTTGGAGGCTTTGATTATGGTTATTTTCATGATTTTGCCGACGATGATATGTCTAGGCGTATAAACAGAGCTGGCTACAAAACTATTCTTTGTAAAGACACTTGGGTTCATCATAACCATATTTATAATCTAACCCACGAAGATTCAATAAAACAAGCTAAATCCTTATCCCTTGGAAGAAAAAATTTCCTTGAAAAATATTATGGAATAGATGCATGGGACGATATGCGTAACTTTGAACCAGAATTAATTTCAAATGTAAAAAATCCTGAAAAACTAGGGTTTAAACCACAAATATTAGGTATTGGTACCCGCTGTGGAACACCAATTTTGGAGATACGAAATAAATTAAGAGAATATGGAATAACCGAAACATTTTGCCATGCCTTTACAACTAATGCTAAGTATTTTTTGGATTTGCAAACCATATGTAACACTGTAAATTGTGACAAAATTGATTTTTTATGTGACTACTATAATAACGAAACCTTGGACTATATATTAGTTGGCGAACCTATTAATAATTACAGCAACCCATATTTATTAGTAAAACACCTTTTTAACTTATTAAAACCTAACGGAACATTGCTTATAAAGCTGCGGAATACGTCAAACGAAAACACCCTGCAATATTCCTTAGGAAACTTCAATATTCTAAATTCAAACCAATCTTCCTTATGTATAACTGCCGAAAATATTAATACCTATTTGATAGAAATTGGTGCTGTGGTTACACAAATAACGTCACTTCAACAGCCTACAGATTCCCATACAACAGAATTATTGAAAAAAACAATTAATACAGCTGATGTTGACATAAGTAATACCGCTTTAGCACGAATATTAACAAAATATTACTTGTTTTGTATAACTAAAACCTCATAAAAAAAGGCGACTATTTTTAGTCGCCTTTCTCTTTTACGGTTGTGGCACAAGGAATTCCTTGCTTAGTATTTGCACAGCATTTGCATTAATAGCATCTAATTCCTTCACCGAACGCATTATATTTTTTAAAGCTAATTCCTTGTAACCGCTTTCATAATATATAGATGCTAAATCCAAAAGCACTTCATTGCTATTTATTAAATTCAAAATCTCTAAACTTTTTTCAAACAAATCAAACTCGGATACTTTTAGTATTTCATATAAAATTCGGTAAATAATTTCTTTAGAATCCTCTTCAAAGGTAGTTTCAACTTTTTCTAGAAAATATAAAAGTATTTGCTTTAATTGGGTATTCTCTAAAGAGTTAATGAAAGGCATTATTTTTTCTTGGTCGCATAGGGTTAATCCATTTTCCTTGCACGCCATACAGCAAATAACCGCATATTCATAGGCTTTATTCTTAGTTTCAGGTAATAATGCTTTCGCATTTTGTGAAGATATTACTTTATATAATTCATCAAAGGCAGCAACATATTCTTTGGCATAAAAAAATATTCTACCTCTTAAAAAGTTAATATCGTCGGCATATTCTTCATCAGTTCCTATTTTTTCAAAGTATTTTGCTGCTTGTTTATATAATCTTTCGTTTAACAAAACATCTACCATTACCAACAAATTTGTAATGTGTCTCCAATTTGCAAAAAGATTTTCCAAGCCCTTGCTAACCATATCTTTGTCTGCAAATATTTTATTTAGAACATCGCCTATTTTATATATTAGTCCATATTGATTACTTTTTGCATTAATTGCTTTTAGGTAAAAATTTAAAGCCTTGCCAAAATCCTGTTCAATATAATAAATATTTCCCAACTCTACATATGCCCTAAAACCTTCTGTATCGTTGAAAAAGCTTAAAGTTGGCGGCGATGCACCCATAGCTATGCACTTGTTAAAGCTTTCAATTGCCAACGTATAACGCTTTAAAGTTTTATATATTATTCCTCTAAAGTATTCATAATCTGTACACGCAGGATAAAGTTGAAGCCCCTCCTGTATTATTTTCAAACTTTCCTCGTTTCTATTTAAATAGTGAAGGCAAGCTGCCTTTCGGAATATTAAGTGCGGGCAATAGGAAAGAGTTGTGTTTTTGTTGGCATACGCTTTATCAAAATAATATAAAGCTTTATTAAAATCATCTAGGCTCATGTATTCGTTGCCCATATTAAATAACTGAAAAGAGTCATTAGGATTTTCATCTAACATTTTTTGAATAATTGGCACGTTCCTGTCACGTTTTTTTTGCCCCGCATTGGACCTTAAATATCCGTAATGGCGAACTCTAATATCTGTTATATAAGGACTGCGTTTAATTATTTCATTGGTTGGAACTAATTGCTCATGAATAGCACCTTCATACCTAAAGCAATAATTTTTAAATAGCCTTACACCAATATGTGTATTATAAATTTCTTCCGTTACTTCGCTTGTAAAATTATGAAATTTTAAGGCAATTTCATTTGCCTTTGTTGTTTGAACAATATCAGTCAGTTTTTTTAAATCTTCGCTGAAAATAGATTCATCTGCATCTAAAACCAATATCCAATCTCCTGTGGCTTGTTCCAACGAATAATTTCTTGCATTGGCAAAATTACTATTCCAATTATATTTAAAAACTTTGGGATTAAAACTGCTTGCCAACTCTAAAGTATTATCTGTTGAACCCGTATCCACAATAATTATTTCGTTTACAATTGAAGCAACACTGCTAAGGCACTGCTTAATATACTTTTCTTCATTTTTTACAATCATGCACAAGCTTATAGTAACCACGTTAAAACCTCCTAACAATACTATATTATGAAAAATCGCAGAGCTTGTGCCCTGCGACTTTAAATAAACTATTATTAAACTCTTTAAAATAAGCTTATGCCTGTCCATTATAATATGCTATAAAGCTTGCTGATGTTCCTCCTAAAACATATTGTAACTGTGCATACTGTGCATATTTAGCTATTGCAATAATTGTATTTGTTCCTGCTGGAACAGCCTGATTTGTATAACTTGGGTCGTTGAAATATACAGTTCCATTAGGGCTTAACTGTAATGAAAAGGTTACCGTATTATCTCCAATATTGTCAATAAACATAGATGCCGTTGTAAGGGCTGCAATATTGGTATCTGTAAATACATTACCAGTTCCAGATACATCTGTTAAAGTTTCTGTACTTGAAGTGAAGGTCTGTCCAGATATTTGTACTGTTACTGTTGCATTAGTTATTGTTACGTCACCTATTACACTTAAGGTTTCATTGGTAATTGTTATATCACCTATTACCGTTAACATTTCATTGGTTATTGTTATATCACCTATTACCGTTAACGTTTCATTGGTTATTGTTATATCACCTATTACCGTTAACGTTTCATTAGTTATTGTTATATCACCTATTACCGTTAACGTTTCATTAGTAATTGTTATATCACCTATTACCGTTAACGTTTCATTAGTAATTGTTACATCGCCGGCTACAAGCATATTGCCAGTAGAACCCAATTGAATTTGCTGCAGTGTAGCGGTAGATTGGTTATATCCATACATGGACGCTTTTAAGTCGGAAGCAGTGGTATTAAAAACCAAATTATTCATTTTTTGAAATCACCTCTTTTTTTTAATAGTTGAATGTAGAATAAGGCACCTTTTTCTAAAAATGAGCTCATTACATATTATGTGGACAATCACTTAACGGTTACAGTTTTCAGCGTATTAGCTGTGTTTGGTACCATAATTTTGTAATAATACATTTGTTTTCACTTGTAACAACAATTCTTGTATATTTGGTAAAATTATAAGGAATTATCAACCCTGTTTCATTTGGTAACAATACTAATGTGTGGGTATCGTTTACAAATAATTTGGCGTCAGGACTGTTCTGTACATTAACACTAACAGGGTGTTCACCCATATTGTGAATAGAAAAAGTAATTGAAGAACAAGTTGCCGTAAAAAAATAAGGAGATATTGCCTTATCTTTAAAACTTGAAAGAATTAGATTTTTTTCAAAAAAACCCATACAGGTGCAAGAAGGATATATAATTTCTCCTCTATAAACCACTTGAAGCTGGCATGAATATATATCATTGTCACCACATTCAACTATTAACCCATTGTTTGTTACACCACTACAAGTTAGTAAGTAAAAATCTTCAGTTATATCTAATGCCACGCTGTTTTCACATAAACAACTACATTTATTACTAAATATTGTGTATAGATTATTTAGGCTTTTAACATCAATTTTGTTGTTTATATAACACTGTATTTCTTTTGTGGAATTTCTCTTTCCATTAGCTTTCAATAATAAGTAAGCAGCTTCTACCATATCTGCATCCTCAACTTCATCAACCTCAAAGTATATTAAGGCTTCCTTGTTAAATTTCGCCATATAAATCGGTACACAATTTTTCATCTCTTTTTTCACCTCTAATTTTAAATAAATTAGTTAATAACATGGCTATAAAGCTTGTTCCCTATATGTTATATTATGTTAATTGTTTACTATTGTGCATTAATATGTACAAAATGTAACTTCATGAAATTCCAATAAAAAAAAGCACTGCAATTGTTATAAACTAACAACTACAGTACCTTTTCCACAAGTAATAAAACTTACACATTTATAAATTAGCAAGCAACTCTTTCTTTTTTTGCTGCTCTTAATTCCTTAACCAAACCAAGTATTTCTTCCATTCCTTTTTTAACATTTTCTTCATCTGTTACAAAAGAAATTCTGATGTAGTTTTTGAAGTTTTCACCGCCAAGACCGCTTCCTGGTATAGTTGCAACAAAACGTTCCTCACGAAGCCTCTCTGCAAATTCATCTCCATCTATGCCTGTTTCCGATACATCCACAAACACATAAAAAGCACCTCGTGGCTGTGCATACTTAAATTCAGGTACCATGTCAAGGTACTTGCACACTAAATCGCTTCTTCTTG
>JAQVIB010000031.1 GCA_028695945.1 Lachnospiraceae bacterium | reverse complement strand
AACATAACCAAAATAGTTCGGTTCATCGTAACCAACTTCTTTTGCAATTATGTATGTCTTTTCTTGTGTAATGCTAAGCATTTCCGCAGCTTTTTCAAGACGAATGCGTGTAAGGTAGCTGGTATAACTTTCACCAACCTCACGCTTAAACATGGTTGAAAAATATGTGGTGCTTATGTGCAAATAACTACAAATCATTTCAAGAGAAAGCTGTGAATTGCTATAGTTTTCCCTTATATATTTTTTTGCGGCACGAATCATATTTTTAGTATTGTCCTGGCGTTCACAGGTAAGGTTTGCACTTATTTTAAGACTGGTTTCCGTAAGCCATTTTTCCAAAGTATCGGCATCTCGTATTGCAAGCAATATTTCGTAATAATCCGCCCTTTGTCCAAATATTTCTTCCTCATCCAATTCATACCGCTGAACAATCTGCAACAGAACATTAAACACACTTATAATGTAGGCTTGGTATTGGCTTTCGTGTAAACGCACACTTTTCATGCGTCCTGTTATTTCCTGTACACAGTTTATTATATTTTGGTGTATTCCAAACTTTATTACCGATACTAAATCTGCCTCTGCCTTACTATCCAAATGGAGTGTTGCATTATTTTCCGGCTCCACATCTGCTATATATATAACATCTCCTGCACCTGCTATTGTGTGATACCCTGATGCTTCATGTGCTTCACGATAGCTTTTTTCAATATCCGCAAGGGATTTACAAAGCTGACCTATGCCTATAGTAAGTTTCTGTTCAAGAATTCTTCGGCTTTCACGGCAAACCTCATTAAGCACCGTAATAACTTGGCAAATTTGTTCTAAAGTCTCCATGCCAATAACTGCACAAAGACCAGACGACCTGTGAAAACTAGCAAATTTACAACAGCTTGCAAGATGAGTATCCAAAAGACGCTTAACAGATAGGGGCATAAGTCCCTCTTCTTGAACAAGAGGATTTTCATCATTTTTTTGCACTGTATGGTCTATATTTATCTGTGCAACCGCCCAATACTCAGCATTGCCCAAATCCAACCTATATTCCTTAAGTAATAAAGGTATCTGGCTTTCTTTAACACAGCCTCTAATTAAGTTATTTAAAAAATTTTCACGAAGTATAGGCAAGTTTTTTATAAAACATTCCCTTAGGGCATGTACATCCCTTAGTTGTGAAACTTCATCATCAAGGTTATTTTTTATTTTCATTAAAATTTCTGTTAATTCCTCGGCATTAACTGGTTTTAAAATGTATTCGATTATGTTAAGTTTAATTGCTTCCTTTGCATATTCAAAATCGTCATATCCCGAAAAAATAATTACTTTAATAGATGGTCTAAGCTGACGAATACGCTTTGCCAAAGTAAGTCCATCCATATATGGCATACGAATATCTGTAAGAACCAAATCCGGTTCAAGCAAGTCAATTTTTTCCAAAGCATCCTGTCCATTTTCCGCATCTCCAACAACAGCAAAGCCGGTTTTTTCCCAATCAATTTTACGCATTATGCTTGTACGAACTTCTTCTTCGTCATCCACCAACAGCAATCGGTATGCTATTGCCATAAGTACACCACCTTAAATTTATTAACTATCCATATACACTAATAATACCCTAAAAACGGACTACTTGCAACAAAGCTACATTTTTCTCCTCTTCGGAACAAAAAAAGATAAGACGTATGGAACCGTCTTATCTTTAAATTCTCATTTTCTGTTAGTCTATTTTGCAAGACCCATTATTTCATCTTTAAAAATCCTTTCGTCCATAAGCTTAACTTCGCCGTCCATCTTAGGTACGAAGTCCATAAGGTCAAGAACCTGAGTTTGAATATCAATTCCAGGTGCTACTTCTGTAAGATGAACACCATCTTTTCTAAGCTCAAAAACAGCCCTTTCCGTAATATACTTTACTGGCTGACCAACTTTGTTTGCATATTTACCGCTAAAAGTAATATGCTCAACAGCCTTAACCATCTTTTTCTCTTTGCCCTCTTGAACAATTATAAGCTTGCCATCTTCACATTTTGTTTTAAGACCACCTGCTGTAAATGTTCCGCAGAAGAATGTTTTTTTAGCATTTTGTGTAATGTTAATGAAACCGCCACAGCCTGCAATTCTTGGTCCAAACTTAGAAACATTAATATTTCCCTCTTCGTCAGCCTCTGCAAGTCCTAAGAATGCAAGGTCAATTCCACCTCCATCATAGAAGTCGAACTGATATGGCTGGTCAATTATACACTCTGCGTTAATTGCTGCACCAAACTGTGTTCCGCCTTGTGGAACACCGCCTATAGGTCCAGATTCAACAGTAAGTGTGAAGTATTCGCCAATGCCTTCCTCGTTAGCTACAGCTGAAATATATTCAGGAACACCAATACCAAGGTTAACAACTGTATCCTCTGTAAGTTCCATAGCCGCACGTCTGCCAATAATTTTCTTTGTACTCATTGGTACAGCGGCAATACTGTTAAGAGGTACAACAACTTCACCGCAAAGTGCTGGGTTATATGAGCATTTAAAGCACTGCTCATGGTCCTCAGGTTGTGCAACTACAATTGCATCTACATATATTCTTGGAATCTTAACAAGTCTAGGGTCAAGAGTTCCGTTTTTAACTATTTTTTCTACTTGAACAATAACTATACCGCCATTGTTTTTTGTTGCCTGTGCTGCTGAAGTTGTTTCAAGGGTGCAAACTTCTCTGTGCATAGTAACGTTACCCGATTCGTCTGCGAAGCTTGCTCTAAGAATACAAACGTCAATTGGAATAGCTTTGTAGAAAAGTTTTTCTTCTCCACCAATTGTAATAAGCTCTACCAAATCTTCTTTTGTAACGTCGTTAAGTTTACCACCAGAAATACGTGGGTCAACATATGTATTCAAACCAACATGTGTAATTACGCCTGGTTTGTGTGCGGCTGTATCTCTAATAAGCTGTGATATTGTTCCCTGAGGAAAGTTATATGCTTCAATTTTGTTTGCAAGTGCCATTTCACCAAGTTTGGGAATTAAATTCCAATGTCCGCCTACAACACGCCTAACCATACCGTCGTGGGCAAAGTGGTCTGTTTGACTACCATCTCTATTGCCCTGACCAGCTGCAAAGTATGCAAATAAATTTTTTGGTTCGCCAGTTTCAAGAAATCTTTTTTCAACCGCTTTTGTAACTGCCTCTGGTGCTACAGTGCCTACGAAACCGCCAATAAAAACTGTATCATCATTTTTAATAAGTTTTGCCGCCTGTTCTGCTGTTAATATTGTCTTTGCTTTCATGTTAATCCCCCTTATAAAAATATTTTATAATGTCTTATTTTCGACAACGTAAAATGTTAGTACAAAACTGCATTTAAATCACATTCCTAAATGTAATTTTATTCCTTGTCGAAACATAATATAAGTATAAATCAACAGGACTTAAAAGTCTACCTCTTTTTTGATATTAAATGTGAATTTTAACTAAATTCTTGCAAATTTCTATATAATTATAAGTGTTTATAACTATTTTAGAACGTTATCCTAAATTTTCAGTGATGTATTTATACAAATTGTATTGATTTTTGTACAAAAATATATAAAATTCGTCATAGGCGAAACCACTAAAAATCACTGCCATATGCACAAAAAAATACCCCTTAAGCAAAAGCTAAAAGGGTATTAAAGTAAAAATTGGGATAGAAGATAGCAAATTAATTTTGAGGGAATTTAGTTTGCTTTAGTTTAGTTGGCAACTTAATGCCTTTTACCCAATGGTGAGTTGGGCTTGGTGTATTTATATTTTAGGAGAATAACATCAAGAAGTTTTATCTATCCCATTTTTTATCAAATTAAATTGTCCATTAAATTTTTACTTTTAAAAGTAACTTCTTAACAGGTTTTTTTTCATTGTTTACCATGCAACATGCCTTATGTGCTTCTTCTGGGTAAAGAATAAGTGCCACTTCAGGCATTATCCTAACGGACACCTCTTCTGCTCCGTCAGTATAATTTTCTTTGTCACAAACTGCATCGTACCCTGTAGACTTCAACTTGCTTTTGTTGGTAATAAGAATAAACTCTTCTCCTTCCAAAAGGCATTGAATATCCAGATATTTTTCGTGTGTTTCATACTTTCCTTCATCAAGTGTTCTGGTGCTGTACTCACTTACAACAGCATAAACTTCATCGCCATCAATAGCCAGCTTGCCACCCTCAAGATTTGTTTTATCAGCATTTTGAAGGTAATTAATAGCCGTATCAAGGTTTTTGGATAATCCCTTGTAAGTATCTAATTTTTTGTAGCTGGAAATAATCATTTTTACGCCCCCTATTATTTTTTGTATTGAGCGTAATAAGTATCAATTGTTTCTGTAATTCCTTTAATTGCCTCACCTGAAATAAGACCAAATGGCTTACGGCATGGTCCTAAAGGCTGACCAATAATGTTAGCTGCTGCCTTAACAATTGAATTAGGGTTACCATATTTAAAGCAATCTCTAATAGGACGGATAGAATCCTGTGCAATTTTTGCCGCTGCCATATCGCCTTTAAGGTAGTTCTGGTAAATGCTTACCATAATTTCAGGAAGTACATTTGCAACTGCAGTTATACCACCCTTTCCACCCGCTAAAAGTGTCCACAAAATAAGAGAATCGTTACCAGAAAGAACTGAGAAAGTTTCGTTGTCTGTAGATTCAATGTATCTTAAAATGTTGTCAAAGTTACCACTGGAATCTTTAACACCTTTAATATTTTTGCAGTTACTTGCAAGCTTTTCTACTGTTTTGTATTCAATACTTACGCCTGCACGTGCAGGGATGTTGTAAAGAACAATTGGTGTATCAACTGATTTTGAAACTGATGCAAAATGTTCGTAAAGCTCGTTCTGGTTAAGTGCTGCAAAATATGGTGTTACGATAGAAAGTGCATCAACACCAATTTCCTGTGCCGCCTGAGAAAGTTCAACTGTATCCTTTGTGCTAACACAGCCAGTGCCAGCATAAATTGGCACTCTGCCTTTAGCTTCTTCAACTACAACCTGCATTACCCTTTTCTTTTCTTCAGCAGACATAATGTAGAACTCGCCATTTGTACCAAGTGTAAAAATACCATCTACACCTGCAGTAACATGCCTGTTTACCTGATTTCTTAACTCTGCTTCATTAATACTGCCATCCTCAAACATAGGAGTAGCCATAGCTGCAATAATACCCTTAATTTCCATTTGCAAACACGTCCTTTTATAATTTATAAGATAATTTTTCTTTTGAATTCGTCACTGCTTTCAGGGAAGTCTATACGCATATGTGTACCACGGCTTTCCTCTCTTGTAAGTGCCGCCTGAACCATAAGGCGTACAGATTCAACAATCTGGCTTGCTTCAGTATCATTTTTAAGGTCGTCCTGTGCCTCTATGTTTTGTAATTCAGTAAGGGCGGCTTTAAGTAACTCACCTTTTCTGTAAATGCCAAGAGCATCCACCGCAAGTTCTCTTACCTTTGGTACATATTTATTAAATACTTCTTCATCAACCTTATAGTCGATAGAAGCTTCTATTCCATTGTTATTTCTGCTAAGCTTGTTAACACCTTCTGCACAAAGTAAACCAGAAAGCGTTGCCTGACTTGCAGCATTACCTGCACAACGGCAAGCACCATGTACACCGCCACATGCCTCTCCTACAGCAAAGAATCCTTCAAGGGAAGACTCATAATTTCCATCCACCCAAATCCCTCCACTGAAGCTGTGTGCCATTGGTCCAACCTCAACCAACTCCAAGTTAGGGTCTACGCCGTTATCCATAAGACGGTCAAAGAACCATGGGTAAGCCTTTAATACATCACGGCTGATGTGTCTTAAATCTACCCATGCACCACGGTGCTCAGTACCTTTACCTGCGTCAACTTGCTTCCAAATTTCTTTGTTAATAAGTGTTTTTGGAGAACCTGCCTCACCTTCAGGTCTTACCTTAAGCATAAAACGTTCACCGTCAGTATTTAAAAGATGTGCACCTTCGCCAAGCATAGCAGTTGGGCAAGGCTCGCCTACTGCACCTTCTGGGCTTAACACTACCATTGGTTCATACTCTAAAAACTCTATATCCACAAGTTTTGCACCGGCATTATGGGCTATTGCAAGGGTATTTCCCTTAATATCTTGTGGGTATGTGCTTTTTCCAAACAGATTTCCTACGCCGCCCCATGCCGCAACTACGTTGTCAGCATATACGTTGCTTAAGCCGTCTTCTGTTTTTATTGTAACGCCATAAACCTTTTTTCCATCGCTAAGAAGATTTACGCATTGTGCATCCATAACAATTTTAATGCCCTTTTCTTTAAGTGCCTTAACCATTGTTTCAACAATTTCAACACCAATAAGTTCTGTAGTACAACAAAGTGAACGTGGAAATGTGTGTCCTGAAACATGACGAAGTTTTGTTGAGCCATCCTCGTTCTTTGCAAATTTAACACCCCAACGCTTTAAAAGCTCATATCCGTTTAAGGTATTATCTGTCATTTCCTTTACAAGCGCGGCATCATTAAGTTGATACCCTGCGTTCATCATATCCTTGAAATACTGCTCAGGAGTATCACCATAAGGATTTTCAGGAAGTACGAAATTTATTGCTGCAATATACGGTGTTCCGCCGTAGCTTTCAGTATATATTGCAATATCTCTTTTGCCTAATTCGTAAAGTCTTGCCGCTGTTGCTAATGCGGCAAGGCCTATTCCTACTATAACTACTTCTGTTTTATTTTTCATATCGCATACCCCTAATTAATAATGTAGATTATGCTGCAAATGCACCTGTCTTGTTTTTCTTATCTTTTGCCGCTTTTAAGAAGAATACTACCGATGTAGCAATTGCCAAACCAAGACCAATCATAGTTGACGTTTGTTCAGGTATAATTGTCATAAATGCAACAATAAAGAAATATATTCTTATGAACTTATTGTCTACAGGCATAAATAAGTAACCAGCAATTGCTGATGCAAGGAAGAATGTTCCAACAGCAAGAACACATGAAGTTTTAACAATTGCACCTACAGTACCCATAAGTAATATTTCTGGAGCAAATACAAACATAAATGGCGTAAGGAATGAAACGAACGCGTAGGCAAATGCCGTCCATCCCGTTTTCCACGAATCCGCCCCGGCTATACCTGCCGCTGTAAATGATGCAAGGCATACAGGTGGTGTAATTTGTGCAATAACGCCGAAGTAGAAAATAAACATATTTGCTGGAAGAGGTGCAATACCCATAGCAATAATTGTTGGGCAGAAAAGAATGTTTGCAATAAGGTAAGCCGCAACTGTTGGAAGTGCCATACCAAGAAGCATACAACCTGCCATGGCAATAAGTAATGCAACTGCTACGTTAGAATCACCAACGCTTGCAATAATTTTTGTAAGCTTGTTAGCAGCACCAGAACGAACAACAATACCAATCATAATACCGCAAGCCGCTGTAGGTACTGCTATGTTTGCTGCCTGTCTAATACCGTCAAGTAAGCAGTCAAGAAGTTCTTTAATGCTCATTCTTGTTTCTTTTGACACAAAACTTACTATTATTGAAAGTGCTGTTCCGTAAAGAGCTGCTCTAGTTAATGAAGCACCCATAAATATCATAACAACTACTACAAATACAGGAATTAACTGATATACTCTTGGAAGAATTGGTGGTGAAACATATTTAACATCCTCTTTGTTTACTTTTTGAAGCTGCTTTTTCCTTGCAATTAAATGAACAAGAAGTAAAACGGAACCATAGTAAGCAAGAGCTGGAATAATAGCTGATGTTGCAATTTCTGCGTAGCTAATACCAATCATTTCTGCCATGATGAAAGCACCAACACCCATAATAGGAGGCATTATCTGACCACCTGTTGAAGCAACGGCCTCAACTGCACCTGCCTGCTCTGGTGAATAACCAGCTTTTTTCATAAGCGGAATCGTCATAACGCCTGTTGTTGTTACGTTTGCAACAGCAGAACCTGAAATCATACCCATAAGACCTGATGAAACAACGGCTGCCTTTGCAGGACCACCTACTGTTTTATCGCTAAGTTTCATACCTAAGTCTATAAGCACCTGACCACCACCACACTGTGAGAAGAACGCACCAAAGATTAGGAAGTAGAAGATTGTATTAACAGAGGTCTGAAGTGGTGAACCTAAAATACCATCTACCGAAAGTAAAAGCATTTCACCAAATTGTTGCCATGTCATACCGCTGAAACGGAAAGGTCCTGAAATATTCTGACCAAAGAAAGCGTATGCAATAAAGCATAAAATAAAGATAAATAAAGGTAAACCAAGTGTTCTTCTAACACACTCAAGAATAACTACAAGCATTGCGAATGCACAGAATAAGTCAATTGGACGCATTGGGTCAACCATCATAATTCTGTAGGTAAGGAAATTTAAATCTCTAATAAAATAAAATGCGGTTACTGCAAGACAAGCCATCATAGCTATATCAAATATCCATAAAAATTTCTTATTGTATTTATCTGATAATGGCTTTACTAAAATAATAATTGCAAGTGAAAGACAAAGATGTATTGGTCCTGAAATAAGTGATGATAACGGTCTAATTAAAGCCATATAAAGCTGGAATAACATAAAAATTGATGAAAGAACTGCTACTATAATGTATCTTCCTTTTGGAAGTTGTGGTCTTAAGGACTCTTCATCCTCAATAACAACCGGTTCTGCAGCTGGTGCAGTTTCTTTTTTATCAAAAATGCTCATTTTTTTACACCTCAACTTGGTAATATTTTCTCATTTTTAGATAGATAGAGACCTCTGAGTAAAATAGTAACAAAATACTATATGTCAAAGGCCTCTGTCTAAAGCATCCCTGTTCCCTAAAAGGGTACAGCCTTATTATTTAATATAACCCATTTCTTTAAAGTATCTCTCAGCACCTGGGTGAAGTGGAACGTTACCAACTTTTTCAGGCATCCAGCATGTTTCTGGGTCGAAAGGTTCAATTGAAGCATACTGTGATACTAAGTAATCTCTCTGTTCGCAAATACCTTTTGCAAGGTAATACGCTACATCATCTGGCATTGTTTTAGCAACAAAGATACAGTCTGGTGTACCAGCGTTGATGATTTCTTTTTCCTGACCTTCCCATGAACCTGCAGGTACAGTAATTCTTTCAAAGCCCTGTGTGCAGAACCAGTCAAGTGTTTCATCTTTAAGCTGAAGGAATTGAACGTCACATGTCATAGCGATTTCTGTCATTGTTGAAGACTGAATTGATGTATGGTCAAGCATCATGTCGATTTTGCCATCTTTTACCATTGCTGATAAATCTGAACCGCCACCATGAACAATGTCGCCACCCCATGACTTAATGTCATCGTATGTCACGCCAAGATGGTCAAGAAGCATCTCAACAACTTTTTCATCCATGGAACCTTTTGGAGAGCAACCAATTCTAATTGGAACCTTGTTTGCTACTACATCTTCAATTGTTGTGTAACCATATTTGTCAATAAAAGACTGTGTAAAGAAAGATACAGCTGAAACTGCTGTCATAGAACCAACAAGTGCTCTGTATTCCTGTGTAGGTTCTTTTCCTAATGTACCTTCTTCATATGCCCATTTAGCAGGAGCGCCGTTTACGAAAGCGATGTCAGCCTGGCCGTTAGCAAAAAGGTAAGGTGCACCCATACCACCAGGTGATGTAGGCTGTACGTCTACAGTTGAACCTTCAGGTAAATAGTCAAGCCACATTGTACCTAAGCCAGCTGAAATTGTGTAGTTTGAAGTACCAACCTGGAATGTTGAGAATAACAGGTCTACCGGGTCACCAGCCGGTTTTTCTGTTGTTGTTGTTGCTGCTGCATCTGCTGCCGGTGCCTCTGTTTTTGCATCTGCTGCTGGTGCTGCCGGTGTTGCTGGTGCTGCTGCCTTGCTGCCACAGCCTGCAAATGCACCTGCAACCATAACTGCAGCTAAGGTTGTTGCTACTAACTTCTTCATAAAAATTTCCTCCCTTGTTTTGTTTTTTGTTTTTATTATATTTTACTTAATGCCGTCATTGGCATTAAAATATAACCAATATATAACCATTGAAACGTAATTACATTACCTTTTTGTATAATTCCCTTATATCATCAAGGCTTAATTCTTTCATGTTGTTTATAAGTAACCTTGTTTGCTGGCTTCCGCTTTCAACCAAAACTTCAAGGTCTTCTGCTGGTACTCCAAACTCTTTAAGGCTTGTTGGTATTGCTGTGTCTTTTACTATACTTTCAATTTCGTCTATAATATGCTGTGCTTTTTCCTCAACTGTTTTAGCTGACAGTTCAGGATATACACCATCACATAATAAAGCAAGTCTATCTGCACAGGCATCTTTGTTAAATGCCATTACATGGGCAAACAAAATTGCATTGGAAACACCGTGTGCAATATGATATTTACCACCTAAAGGATAAGCAAGTGCATGAACTGCTGTTGTTCCGCTGCCTGTAATAGCAACGCCACCGTAGAAAGCACCCAAAAGCATACTTGCTTTTGCTTCCATATCGTCTGCATTGTTATAGGCTTTTTTAATGTTTTTGAAAATAAGATTTGCACCAGCAAGTGCATAAGTATCGCTAAGTGGTGTAGCCTTTTTTGATGTAAAACATTCAACAACATGTGCAAGAGCATCTACACCTGTTGCCGCAATAATGCTTTTTGGAAGCTTTGCAATCATTTTGGCATCAAGAATAACATAATCCGGTATCATGTTATCGTTTACAATACCTTTTTTTGTTCCCTCTTCTGGTATGGCAACAATTGCGTTACATGTTGCCTCAGAGCCTGTTCCACAAGTTGTAGGAATCATTACAGACTTAATTCCCTTTTGTGCCACCGCTGGGTCAATAAGTAAATCCTTAATTGTGTAACTTGCACCTTTTAACACTGCACAAAGCTTTGCGGCGTCCATTACGCTGCCTCCGCCAATGGCAACAATAAGGTCGCCCTGTGCATCTTCTGCTTCTTTTATAACCTTATCAACATCGGTGTAGCTTGGTTCTGCTACAAGGTTATCGAAAATTTGATACTCTACATTTGCCGCTGTAAGTTCATTTAAAACTATATCTACAAGACCAGTGCCCCTAACACCTTTATCTGTAAAAACAAGTACCTTTGAAGCCGCCTCTTTAGCAACTATATCTTTAATTTTTTCAATACTTCCTTCCCCTGCATAAACGCAAGATGGAATCTTAATTTGACACATTGACATAATTATTTTTCCTCCCTGTTTTCTGGACTTGTTACCCGTCGTCCTATGCCATTATATAAAGCAAATGCCGTGCCAAGTTTTATTATTTTGGAAAAATCTATTTTTTTTATGCATTTTCAACATTTATACAACCATTCATCCATCAGTTTACATAAGAGTTTTATATACAATTAACAAAAGTTCATTGTGTTAACTTTTATACATTCTTTACAATCAAAAACAACATCTTGCATTATGCAACAATTTACTGTTGCATTTTGCAATATGTTGTTTTTTGCAACGCATTTTTAATTATCATTAATCAAAATCGCAATACTTTCAATGTCTTTAAGTTTTGGCATAATTCCTAAATATAGAATATTTTTATGCTATATACATTTCAAAAAAGAGTTATTTATTAAAAATTGTGTTCATTATATTATTTTAAAATAGCTGCGGAGTATTAGTTTAATAATTACTTAATCCAATTCCACTGTTTTTCTCCATGGTAAGATTCTTCTTCTTTTAACATTTTTCGTTTGAATTCTTTTAAAAATTCAAGATCATACCCTGAATGAAATATTAATTCATCGACATCACTAATGTTAAATTTAGATGAAATTATTTTAGATAATTCAAGAAATAATAATAACCTTTTTTGTGCTGTTATTGCTGATGTTTCTTCTTCACCATCAGGCTCATTTACAGCTTTTTCTACTAAACTTAAAGTATCATCTAAAAAGAATTCCATCATAGTGTTGATCATTTTTAATTCTAAGCCTTCCATAATAAACCTCACAATAAAATATATTCCTAATTTAACAGAAAAAATAATATAAATTATAGAAGATATACATCAAAGCTATAAAAATTCCTTCGTTCTCAATCTTAATCAATTCTATCACTTCTGTTCTACAAGGGTTTTCATATATGCAAAACGGTGTTTAATCTTGTTTTTTTCATTCTGCATTTTCATTTCAGCATATTTGCGTGAAAGGTAGTCATAGCACTTAATGTCACTTTGAATGGCAAAAGGCACTTGCTCTACCATCAGATTGTATAAAACTATAATTTCACTTTCGGAACTTTCATTTTACGCCATAGTGTGCTTCTGTCTATTTTCAACACTTCACATGTTTTTTTTGCAGATTCACCATATTTTTTAAACACATGGCTTATATACAATTCCTCCAAATCTTTAAGTGCAAGCCCTGTATCAAATATATCTTCTTTCTTTTCTTCCTCCAACAATGAAATTTTTTTCATTCTTCTTTCTTTCATAACTTTAACAATATCGTTAAAATCATCAATGGTAACCTCATCGCTTTCACAAATAATTACAGCACGCTCAACAAAATTTTGAAGTTCCCTCACATTTCCTTGATAGTCATATTCCAAAAGATATCGCATAGCAGATGGTGCGAACCCCGATATATTCTTCCCATACTTCATACAAAATATTTTAAGAAAATGATTGCTTAAAATGCTAATATCTTCCCTACGCTCATTTAACCTCGGTACAATAAACACAAGTGTATTAATTCTAAAAAGCAAATCTTCTCAAAATTTACTGTCC